>NZ_JBSFJF010000044.1:0-70732 GCF_053597915.1 Streptomyces sp. NPDC001219
CTGCCGCTCCTCGACCTCTTCGCGCGCGGCGGCGCCCTGAAGTCGTCCTGGTACGGCGACTGCCTGCCCAGCCGCGACTTCCCCGTACTGATCGACCGCTACCTCAGCGGACGGCTCGACCTGGACGGGTTCGTCACCGAGACGATCGCCCTGGACGAGGTGGAGTCCGCTTTCGACACGATGCGTGACGGCCGGGTACTGCGCTCCGTCGTGGTCCTGTAACGGCGTCACACCACCCCGGCGGACCACCCCGACCAGCAGGAGGAGGGACATGTCCCGTACGCCCGCCCACCGTTCCCGTGTGGTTGTCATCGGTGCCGGCATCGTCGGCTGCTCCCTTGCGGAGGAGCTGACCGCCCGCGGCTGGACCGACGTCACCGTCCTCGACCAGGGCCCGCTGCCGGCCCCCGGCGGCTCCACCTCGCACGCGCCCGGCCTGGTCTTCCAGACCGGCCCGTCCAGGACCATGACCGGGTTCGCCGCCTACACCGTCCGGAAGTTCGGCTCCCTCGACGTGGACGGACTGCCCTGCTTCAACCCCGTCGGCGGTCTGGAGATCGCCACCACCGAGGCCCGCTGGGCGGATCTGCACCGCAAGGCCGGGCTCGCGGCCTCCTGGGGCGTCCGCGGCGAACTGATCGGCCCGCGGCGGTGCAAGGAGCTGTGGCCGATGCTCGACGAGACCGCGCTGTACGGCGGTTTCCACACGCCCGACGACGGCCTGGCCCGCGCCGTGCTCGCCTGCCGCGCCCAGATAGCCCGGGCCGGGCAACGCGGCGCCCGCTTCCTGGAGCGGCACACCGTCACCGGGATCGAGCGGGAGGACGGCCGGGTCACCGGCGTCACCACCGACCGCGGCTCCTTCCCCGCCGACCATGTCGTCTCGGCGGCCGGCTTCTGGGGCCCGGTGATCGGCGCGATGGCCGGGGTCGACGTACCGCTCCTGCCGCTGGCCCACCAGTACGCGACCACGGAACCGCTGCCCGAGCTGGCCGGCGTCAACGACCCACGGGACGAGGCGAGCAAGCCGATCCTGCGCTTCCAGGACCGCGACCTCTACTTCCGCGAACACACCGACCGCCTCGGCATCGGCTCCTACGCCCACCGCCCGATGCCCGTCGACCCCTTCACCGTCGCCGCCTTCGACGACGCTCCCGTGATGCCGTCCTCGCTGCCCTTCACCGGGGACGACTTCGCGCCGAGCTGGCAGGACAGCGTCGGACTGCTGCCCGCACTGGGCGCGTCCCGGGTGGCCGACGGCTTCAACGGGGTCTTCTCCTTCACCCCCGACGGCATGCCGGTGCTCGGCGAATCCCGTGCGCTGCGCGGCTTCTGGCTCGCCGAAGCGGTCTGGGTCACCCACTCCGCGGGCGTCGCCAGGGCCGTCGCCGAGTGGATGACGGACGGCCGGCCCTCCGTCGACATCCATGAGTGCGACCTGAACCGCTTCGAGGACGCCCAGCGCTCGCCCGCCTACCTCGCCGACCGCGGCGCCCGGAGCTTCATCGAGGTCTATGACGTCATCCACCCGCTGCAGCCCGTGGAGCAGCCGCGGCCGCTGCGCACCAGCCCCTTCTACCCGCGGCAGCAGGAGCTGGGCGCGTACTTCCTGGAGGGCGGGGGCTGGGAGCGGCCGCACTGGTACGAGGCCAACGCCCCGCTCGCCGAAGGGCTCCAGCTCCCCGAGCGGGACGCCTGGTCGGCCCGCTACTGGTCGCCGATCGCCGCCGCCGAGGCCCGGGCCACCCGCGAGAAGGTCGCCCTCTACGACATGACCCCGCTGCGCAGGCTGGAGGTCACCGGACCCGGCGCCCTCGCCTTCCTCCAGCGCATGACCAGCAACAACCTCGCCAAGAAGCCGGGCGCGGTCACCTACACCCTGCTGCTGGACGAGGCCGGCGGTATCCGCTCCGACCTCACCGTCGCCCGGCTCGCCCCGGACCGCTTCCAGGTCGGCGCCAACAGCGGCTCCGACCTCGACTGGCTGCTGCGGCACGCCCCCGACGGTGGGGGCCCCTCCCGCTCGAGCGAAGCCGAGAGTGGGGGAGTCCAGGTCCGCGACATCACCTCCGGCACCTGCTGCATCGGCGTCTGGGGCCCGCGCGCCCGCGACCTGGTCCAGCCGCTGACCCGCGACGACTTCTCGCACCAGGCCTTCGGCTACTTCCGGGCCCGGCAGACCCACCTCGGGCATGTCCCGGTCACCGCCATGCGCCTGAGCTACGTCGGCGAACTCGGCTGGGAGCTGTACACCACCGCCGACCTGGGGCTGCGGCTGTGGGACACGCTCTGGGAGGCGGGCCGCGAGCACGGGGTGATCGCCGCCGGGCGCAGCGCCTTCAACAGCCTCCGCCTGGAGAAGGGCTACCGCGCCTGGGGCCATGACATGACCACCGAGCACGACCCCTACGAGGCCGGCGTCGGCTTCGCGGTCCGCCCCGCCAAGGGCGACTTCCTCGGCCGGGCGGCGCTGGCGGGCCGGAGCGAGGAGACCGCGTCCCGCAGGCTCACCTGCCTCACCCTCGACGACCCCGCGGCCGTCGTCCTCGGCAAGGAACCCGTCTGGGTGGACGGCACCCCCGCCGGCTATGTCACCTCCGCCGCCTACGGCTACACCCTCGGCCGCTGCATCGCCTACGCCTGGCTGCCGGCCACCGCGGCGGTCCCCGGCACCGCCGTGCACATCGAGTACTTCGGGGAGAAGATCCCCGCCACCGTCGCCCAAGAGCCCCTCTTCGACCCGCAGATGGAGCGCATCCGCAGGTAGCACCAAGGGCATCCCGTCCGTGGTCCACCGGTGATCCGCCCGCCTCCGTACGCAGAAGGAGCAACCGCATGGCTCCCACCCACGACGTCATCGTCCTCGGCCTCGGCGGCATGGGCAGCGCCGCCGCCCACCACCTCGCCGCCCGGGGCGCCCGGGTCCTGGGCCTGGAGAAGTTCGGCCCGGTGCACAACCGCGGCTCCAGCCACGGCGGTTCCCGCATCACCCGGCAGTCCTACTTCGAGGACCCCGCGTACGTACCGCTGCTGCTGCGCTCGTACGAGCTGTACGAGAAGCTGGAGCGCGACACCGGGCGGCAGATCGCCACCCTCTGCGGCGGGGTGATGCTCGGCCGCCCCGACAGCCGTACCGTCCGCGGCAGCCTGGAATCCGCCCGCCGGTGGGACCTCCCGCACGAGATGCTCGAACCCAGGGAGATCCGCCGCCGCTTCCCGACCCTCACCCCCGCTGAGGACGAGGTCGCGCTGTACGAGGCACGGGCGGGCCTGGTCCGGCCGGAGTTCACCGTCGCCGCTCATGTCCAGCTCGCCGGCCGGGACGGCGCCGAGCTGCACTTCGAGGAGCCGGTCACCCGCTGGGAGGAGCTGCCCGGCGGCGCCGGGGTCCGCGTCCACACCCCGGAGAACACCTACACCGCAGGGCAGTTGGTGATCTGTCCCGGGGCCTGGGCGCCCCGGCTGCTCACCGACCTGGGCGTCCCGTTCACCATCGAGCGGCAGGTCATGTACTGGTTCGCCCCGGACGGCGGCACCGCGCCCTTCGTCCCCGACCGGCACCCGATCTACATCTGGGAGGACGACCAGGGCGTTCAGGTCTACGGGTTCCCCGCGATCGACGGCCCCGACGGCGGCGCCAAGGTCGCGTTCTTCCGCAAGGGCACCGTCTGCACCCCCGAGACCATCGAACGCACCGTGCACGACGACGAGGTACGCGCCATGGCCGACCAGATGCGCCCCCGCATCCCCGCCCTCCCCGGCCGCTTCCTCAAGGCCGCCACCTGCATGTACTCCAACACCCCCGACGAACACTTCGTGATCACCCGGCACCCCGCGCACCCGGAGACGGTGACCGTCGCCTGCGGGTTCTCCGGGCACGGCTTCAAGTTCGTCCCGGTGGTCGGCGAGATCGTCGCCGATCTCGCGCTGACCGGTGCCACCGCGCACCCCATCGAGCTGTTCGACCCCCGCCGGCCCGCCGCCGCGGCCGCTTGAGGAGAGCCTCCATGACGACCACACCCACCGAGTCCTCGCCGACGGCACCCACCGCACCGCCCGCGACCGCCCCGAGCCTGATCGCCACCCTCGCCGGTCACCACTACACCGACCCCGGGATCTTCCACCAGGAACAGGAGAAGATCTTCGAGCGGCTGTGGTTCTGCGCGGTCCGCGCCGCCGACCTGGAGAAGCCCGGTGCCTTCCGCACCGTCCGGGTCGGCCGGGAGAGCGTGCTGATCACCCGCAACCGCGCCGGTGCGCTGCGCGCCTTCCTCAACGTCTGCCGGCACCGCGGCGCGCAGCTGTGCACCGAGGAGTCCGGCGAGGTCCGCCGCAACCTCCAGTGCCCGTACCACGCCTGGACCTACGACCTCGACGGCCGCCTGGTGGCCGCCCCCAACCTCCAGAAGATGCCGGACGTCGACCGCACCGAGCGCGGTCTGGTCACCGTGCCGCTCCGCGAGTGGCTCGGCTACGCCTGGGTGTGCCTGGCCGACGAGCCGCCGTCCTTCGAGGACACCGTGATCGGCGCGGCCGTGGAACGGCTCGGGGACACCGCCTCCCTCGACCGCTACCGCACCGAGGGCCTCGCCCTGGGCAAGCGCCTCAGCTATGACGTGCGCGCCAACTGGAAGCTCATCATCGAGAACTTCATGGAGTGCTACCACTGCGCCACCATCCACCCCGAACTCACCGACGTCCTACCGGAGTTCGCCGACGGCTTCGCGGCCCAGTACTACGTCGGGCACGGCGCCGCCTTCGCCGACGAGGCCACCGGGTTCACCGTGGACGGCACCGAGGGCTTCGGGCGGCTCCCCGGCATCGAGGACACCCAGGACCGCCGCTACTACGCGATCACCGTCCGCCCGCAGGTGTTCGTCAACCTCGTCCCGGACCACGTCATCGTCCACCGGATGTTCCCGATGGCCGCCGACCGCACCGTCGTCGAGTGCGACTGGCTGTACCTGCCCGAGGTCGTCGGCTCCGGCGCGGATGTCTCCAAGTCCGTCGAACTCTTCCACCGCGTCAACGCCCAGGACTTCGACGCCTGCGAGCGCACCCAGCCGGCCATGAGCTCCCGCGCCTACCGCGACGGCGGGGTCCTGGTGCCCAGCGAGCACCACATCGGCGCCTTCCACCGGTGGGTCACCGACTGCCTGGGGGCGGGGGTGGCCGATCCGTGACCTGAGTTAGGGTCAGCCCCCGTTGACGTCCGCGCACTTGCGGGCGCGATACAAGGGGGAACGCACCATGAACCTGTCGTTCGAGCGGCCACCGGCCTACGACCTGGGCGCGGACGCGGATCTCGGCCTGTGGCTGGCCGAGTGGGCGGAGTTCGCCGACCGGATCGTCCATCTCGGTCCGGACGACGGCCGGGACCACGGGCAGCTCTGCTGGGACGTGCTGGCGCCCACCGGTCTGCTCGCGCCGCACTGCCGGGAGTGCCGGCGCCCGCACGGCGGCCCGCGGGGACCGCAGCAGATGGCGTCCGCCCTGCGCTGGGACATCCCGCCGTCCGAGGTGTCGCCCTGGCTCGCCGCCACGCTCATCCGCGATCTCGTCTACACGTCCGGCGGGGACGGCCCGATGCGCCCCGTGGCCGACGCCCTCGGCGACGGGCTGGCCGAACTGCTGGGCCCCGACGCCCGGTGGCGTGCCAACGGCTTCGCCGCGTACCGGGAGGGCGCCGGGGGAAGCGTCGGGTGGAACCCGGTCACCGAGGCCACTTTCGACGCCGCCGTCGTCGGCATCGGCGGTGGCCATGCCGTGGTCGTCGTGGCCACCGGCGAGGACTGACCCGGCAGTTCGGCCCCGGTGCGGTGGTGCGGCGAGGGGCCCGGCCTCAGCCGTCGTCGCGCCGGCGCCGGGGCCGCGAGGACGGCTCCAGCGGGCCCGGCGGTGGGGCGAGGCTCGACGGGGGGATGTCGGAGGCCTCGAACGCGGGGCCGGGGGCGAGGACGTCGTCGCCGTACAGGTCCTGCACCCAGTTGTCGTGGTAGACGGTGTCGAGGTAGCGCTCGCCGAGGTCCGGGGCGATGGCCACCGCCGTCCGGCCGTGCGCCTCGTGCCGGGTCAGCCAGTCCGTCGCGCCGCTGACCACGGTGCCGGTCGAGCCGCCGAACACGAAGCCCTTCTTGGCCAGCCGGTGGCAGGTGCGGATGGTGTCCGCCTCCGCGACCCGTACCACGTCGTCCACGTAGGACTCGTCGAGCAGCGGCGGCTGGACGCTCATGCCCAGACCGGGGATCATCCGGTGGCCCGGGGTACCGCCGAAGGTCACCGAGCCGACACTGTCCACGGCGACGATCTGTACCGGCCGGTGCCACTCCCGGAAGTAGCGGGCGCAGCCCATCAGGGTGCCGGTGGTGCCGGCGCCGACGAACAGCAGGTCCAGTCGCGGGAAGGCGCGGGCGATGGCCGGTGCCGTCCGGCGGTAGTGCGCCTTCCAGTTGCTCGGATTGGTGTACTGGCTGAGCCACAGGTACCGGTCGTCGGCGGCGCACAGACTGCGGATGTACGCGAGCCGGGCGCCGAGGAAGCCGCCGTTGGACTCCTGGTCGGCGACCACCTGCACCTGGCTGCCCAGGGCCTCCATCATCAGTCTGGTCGCCAGGTTGCAGCGGGAGTCCGTCACACACAGAAAGCGGTAGCCCTTGCTCGCCGCGATCATGCTGAGCGCCACGCCGAGGTTTCCGGACGAGGACTCGACCAGGACCGTGTCCGGGCGCAGGTCTCCCTCACGTTCGGCGGACTCCACCATCTCGGTCGCGGCCTTCAGCTTGATCGAGCCGGCGAAGTTGAAGCCCTCGCACTTGAGGAAGAGCGGGTGCCCGATGATCGGCCGGAGGTCGACATAGAGCTCTTCCTCGTTGAACGCGTAGGGCGCCGTGATGACTGGCACGATGGTCTCCTCACCTGCGGCAGCGAGGCCCCGGACGGCCGGGGTCCCGGCTGCTCATCCGTATCGCCGCAGTTCGTGGAAGAAGCCGTCGACGACCTGGAGCTCCCCGGACCGGACCACCTCGTCGTAGACGTACTTGCCGACCGCGAGGTCGAGCACCCCGAGGCCGAACGGGGAGAAGACGGCGGTCCGGCCGGCCGGCACCGCGACCCGGCCGGCCAGCACGTCGTCCAGCGTGCCGTGCAGGAACTCCCGGCCGCCGGTGAGCTGTTCGGTCAGATGCGGGGAGGTGGCGGCCCGCAGGCAGTGGTCGATGTCGTCGACGATATTGGTCGAGGTCAGCAGGATCTGCGGGGCGAGGTCGCGCAGCGACACATGCAGCACCACCGGGTGGTGGGCGAACCAGGAGACCTCGTGGACATGCGGCTCGGGGGCGACGGTCGCGAAGACCACCAGGTCGCTGGAGCGGATCAGCTTCTCCGCGCTCTGGTGCACCGTGACCCGCCCGGTGGTACGCCCCTGTTCCAGGTAGAGACGGAAGCCGGCCGCGCTCTCCGCGGACAGGTCGTGCACGCCGATCTCGTCGAACGACCAGCCGGTCCCCTCCAGGAACGTGTGGATGTAGCGGGCGATCAGGCCCGCGCCGAAGAACCCGACCCGGGTCGGGCGGGGGCGCCCGCGGCTGAGCCGGTCGGCCGCCGCAGCCGCCGACGCCGCGGTCCTGGTGGCGCTGATGATCGAGCTCTCCAGGCAGGCGAACGGGTAGCCGGTGTCGTAGTCGTTGAGGATCAGCACGGCCGACGCCCGGGGAATCCCGGCGGCCACGTTCGGCGGGAAGCTGGAGATCCACTTCAGTCCGTCCACCCGGGCCGTTCCGCCGATGGAGGCGGGCAGCGCGATGATCCGGGAGGACGGGCGGTCGGGGAAGCGCAGGAAGGACGAGGGCGGGTTCACCGTCTCGCCCGCGCCGTGCAGCCGGTAGGTGGCCTCCACGACGTCCACGATCTCCTTCTCGCGCCCTTGCAGCGCCCGGTGCACCTGGGCACCGGAGATCACCGCGAAGGACGGCGCCGGGGACGGCTCGGGGGAGGCGGGCCGGGACGGGGTGGGGCGGACGGTGGTCATGGGAGAGTCACCTCAACGGTCGGTGAGCAGTCGGCCAGGCGCACCGGGTCGGCCAGGGCGACGACGACGTCCCGCGGCCCCTCGAAGGGCTCCCTGCTGTGCGCGGTACGGACGTTGTCGACGAGCAGCAGGTCACCGGCCTCCCACGGCCGGCGTGCGGTGTGCGCCTCGTAGACCTCGTTGAGCAGGTCCACGACGTCCTCGGTGAGCGGTTCGCCGTTTCCGTAGTGCGTGTTGAACGGCAGCCCGTCGGGGCCGTATTCGTCGATCAGGTAGTCCCGCACCTCGGGCGCCATCGTCCAGGCGTTGAGGAACGCGATCTGGTTGAACCAGCAGCGGCGGCCGCTGACGGGGTGGCGCAGCACGGCACTGCGCCGCTGCCGGGTGCGCAGACCGCCGTCCGGCTGCCAGGCGCACTCGATGGCGTGGGTGCGGCAGTAGTGCTCGACGGCGTCCCGGTCCTCGGTGCCGAACGCCTGGTCCAGCGTGGCGCCGATCTCGGGGTGGTAGCTGCGGGTCAGCAGCCAGCCCTGCCGCTCGAACCGCTCGGTCAGGGCCGGCGGCAGCGCGTCCAGTACGGCCGCCGAGTCGGCCACCGCGGTGGCCCCGCCGGTGGTGGGGGTGCTCAGGCACGCGAACAGCATCAGCCCGGGGAACTCCAGGGTGTAGCTCAGCTCGTGATGCATGCACATCGGCTGGGTCGGCGGCCACTTCGACGAGGAGTAGACGCCCTCGGAGTAGGTCTGCCGGGCGGCGAAGGCCTCCCGTTCGGACAGCGGAGCGGCGTCCAGGGCACGGAGCACGGCGCCGACCTCCGCGGGGTCGCCGATCCCCAGCCCCCGGACCAGCACCGCACCGTGTTCGGCGACGACGGCGCGCAGCGCGTCCCGCCGTTCGGCCGCCCACCGCGCCGCGCCGTCGGTGGTCCCGGTCCGCAGCATCGGCGGCGCGCCGGGTTCCCGTTCCAGCTCGGGCGGGGAGATCGAGAGTGACGACACCATGGGGGTTCTCCTCTCAGTAGCGGCGCGGGCCGCGGCCGGCCGTTGCCCGGACCCGCCGTCGACCTGCCGGGCGAGATCGGCGAGCACCGGATAACGGGTGAGGTCCCTGACGGAGACCGCCCGGTCCAGGGAGATCGCGAGGGCCACGGCCGACAGCGAGGTGCCGCCGCAGTCGAAGAAGTTGTCCTGCCGGCCGATCCGTTCCTGCGGCATGCCGAGCACCTCGGCCCAGGCCGCGGCCAGCCGCCGCTCGGTCGGTGTGCGCGGTGCGTGGTAGTCCTCCTCGACCGCGTCGAGTCCGGCGGCCAGTGCCTCCAGCGCCCTCTTGTCGATCTTGCCGTTGGCGGTCAGCGGAAGGCTCTCCCGCCAGAGGAAGACCGACGGGACCATGTACTCGGGCAGCAACTCGCCCAGCCGGCCCCGCAGGACATCGGCGTCCAGCGCGTGCCGCCCGGAGTAGAAGGCCACCAGGCGTTTGCCGTGCCCCGCCCGCTGGGTGACCACCACCGTGCCGTCGCCGACCCCGGGCACCCGGAGCAGCGCGTTCTCGATCTCCCCCATCTCGATACGGAAACCACGGATCTTGACCTGGCTGTCCCGGCGGCCGAGGAACTCCAGCTTCCCCTCCGGGAGCCAGCGGCCGTGGTCGCCCGCCCGGAAGAGCCGAAGCCCGGGACGGTACGGGTCCGGCAGGAAGGCCAGCCGGGTGCGCTCGGGGTCGTTGATGTATCCGCGGCCGACGCAGACCCCGGAGAAGACGATCTCGCCGGGGGCGCCGAGCGGCACCGGCGCCAGATGCTCGTCCACGACGTACACCCGCACATTGCTGACCGGGCGGCCGAGCGGGACGCGCTCGCCGGCCGGCACCGCGTCCATGACCTCGTGGTTGGTGTCGTCCGAGGTCTCGGTCAGCCCGTAGGCGTTGACCAGCCGGATGCCGGGGTGGGCGGTGAACCAGCGCTGCACCAGCTCCTTCTTCAGCGCCTCACCGGTGACCGACACACAGCGCAGGTCCGGCAGTTCCCGGGGCCGCTGCGCGAGCGAGGACAGCACGACGTCGAGGTACGAGGGGACCACCTGGAGCACCGTGGCCCGGCCGTCGGCCACCGTGTCGACGAAGCGCCCCACGTCCAGCACGGCCGACTGCTCGACCAGCAGCGTCCGGCCGCCGACCAGCAGCGCCGCGAGCAGCTGCCACAGCGAGATGTCGAAGCACTGCGGCGCGGTCTGGGCGACCACCTGCCCCTCGCCGATCCCCAGGTCGTCGATCTTCGCGTAGAGGTGGTTGAGCATGCCCAGGTGCTCGCACATCGCGCCCTTGGGCTCGCCGGTGGAGCCCGAGGTGAAGTAGATGTAGGCCAGTTGGTCCGGATCGACGCGGACCTCCGGGTCGTGGTCGTCGTGGCTCGCGGCGCAGACGGCGGCGATGGAGAGGGCCTGGACCCCGGGCACCGAGGCGAGCGCCCGGTTGAGGCCGCCGGTGCTGCCGGGCTCGGTGAGCACCAGCCGGCACCCGGCGCGCGAGAGCATCAGCGCGATCCGGCCGGGCGGAAAGTGCGGCTCCACGGGCAGGTAAGCGCCGCCGGCCTTGAAGACCGCGAGGACCGCGGCCAGCCACTCCAGGTTGCGTTCGGTGACCACCGCGACCACGTCCTCGCGGCCCAGTCCGCGGGCCAGCAGGGCGTGCGCCAGCCGGTTGGCGCGGACGTCGAGTTCCCGGTACGTCCACTGCCGGCTCCCGTGCACGGCGGCGACGGCGTCCGGGTGCGCCCGCGCCCGCTCGGCGAACAGCTCGTGGAACCGGCGGTCCGGCAGCGGCCGGTGCGGACCGGCCAGGCCTTCGAGCTGCCACCGCAGCTCCTCGGCGGAGAGCAGGGACTGCCGCCGGTGCTCGGCCGCCGGATCGGCGGCCAGCAGGGTGAGCGCCGTCCGGTAGTAGCCGCCGATCCGGGCGGCGCACTCCTCGTCGAGCACCTCGGTCCGGTACCGCAGCCGCAGCAGGCCCCGGCCGTCCCGGCGGACGAGGGTCACCCGCAGCACGGTCCCGCCGTCCGGGCCGCCGTCCGTACCGGGCGGGCCGAAGACGGTCTCGGGGGACGGCCCCGCGCGCCCCGGCTCCGGGCCGTCCCCGTCGGCCGGGTACCGCCGGTGCTCCAGCAGCGCCATCTCCGCCCGGCGGGTGTCCCGCAGCAGGTCCCGCCAGGAGCGGGCCGCGGTCGAGAGCCGGCACGGCAGCGGTGTGCCGCCCGGCTCGGCGAGGTAGCCGGTCGTGACCTCGTGGTCGCCGGACAGCACGGCGAGCACCTTGGCGTGCGCCGCCAGCAGCACCGCACTCAGCGGCATCCGCAGCGTGCCGGCCAGCCGGTGCAGCGTCGTCAGCAGGCGCTCGGGCAGGACCGTCTCGTGCACGGCGGTGCCCGGTGCCGGGGCCCGGGTCCACCGCGGTACCCGGGTGAACGCGCCGTCGGTCACCGCACCGCGTCGGCGTGCGGTGCCGGCCGTCATGGATGGGGTCATCGGGTGCTACCTCCCGTCCTCGCCGGTGTCGCCGCCGCGGGTCTGCCGGGCCGGGTTCCCGCCCCACTGCGCGTGCGGCGGGACGGCCTCGCCCTTCATGAGGAAGGAGTCGGGCGCCAGCATCGCGGCCTCGCCCACCGTCACGCCGTAGTGGACGAAGGCGCCGACGCCGAGCGTGCAGCCCGCCGCGAGGGTGCTGCGGTCGGACTTGAAGGTGCCGTCCTCCTGCGAGTGGCACTGGACGACACTGCCCTGGTTGAGGGTGCAGCCGTCCCCGATGGCGGCCAGCGTCCGCTCCGTCAGATAGCAGCCGTCGTCGAAGACCTTGCGGCCGATCCGCACCCCCAGCAGCCGCCAGATCAGGTTCTTGAACGGGGTGCCGTTGAAGAACAGCAGATACGTCTCCGAGGGCACCTTCCAGAAGCGCTCCCGCCGCCAGAAGCGCCGGTCGTAGATCGAGCAGAACAGCGGGGTCAGCGGGTGGAACACCGTCACCGCCCGTTCGACCAGCACGAAGTAGACGACACCGGAGACGAGGACCAGCACGTTGGCCAGTGCGAGCGCCAGGGCGCCGAGGGAGTCGTAGAGCTCGGCGGCGACCGCGGCGAGCAGGGTGATCCAGAAGAAGTAGAGCCACCGCACCAGGAGATAGACGCCCATGGTGGCGGCGTTGTGCCGGTTCTTGGCGGCGAGGCGGCGGCCCAGCTGCTCGCCGTTCCTCAGCTCGTCGAAGGTGCTGTCGCGCTGTACCGAGCGGGGTATCTCGAAGGCGGGTGAGCCGAGCAGCCCGACCCCCTCCCTGACCTCGCCGTCGACCGGGACCATGACCTTCGTCGCGAGCAGGCAGTTGTCGCCCGTCTTTCCCCGCGAGGGGTAGGCGATCCGGTTCCCGAGGAAGTTGCGCGGCCCGATCGAGGTCCGGGAGACGCGGAAGGACGTGGCGGAGAAGTCGGCGTTCATGACGGACAGACCGTCGGCGACCATCGTCCCGCTCCCGACGGAACTCAGGTACGGGCTCTCGTGCTTGACCTCGGTGCCGAAGTTCGACCCGGTCTGTTCCACCCGGGAGAGGTCGTAGCCGAGGCACCGCAGGTAGTGCACGATGGCGGAGCTGTCGCCGAACAGCCGCATCAGGAACTTCCGGTTGGTGCTGAGGGCGATCAGCCGGTGCACCCCGTAGTGGAAGCCGTACAGGGGATAGACCCGGCCCGGCCGGATGGTGCGGCTGAGCAGCCGCGGGACCGTGGCCTGGAAGAGGAGGCCGAGGGGCACGGCGGCGAAGAAGAGCAGGGACACCGCCAGCGCGTCCGTGTAGAACGACCAGCTGCCCAGGGCCGTGGGCCCGGGTTCCAGGACCGCGGTGAGTTGCGGCGCCTCGGCCAGCAGGATGCCCACACCGCCGATCGCCAGCGGCACGTACAGCAGCAGCACGGCCGCCATCTGGAGGCAGCTGTGCAGCGTCCTGCGCACGGCGCCGCAGGCGGCCGGCTCGACGAAGCGGAAGTCCACCTCGGACCGCTGCGCCGGGGACCCGTGCCAGCTCTCGCCGTCCGGCACCATCTGCCCGCTGTGCAGCGATGAGGCGTGGCCCAGCTGGGCCCCGTCGCCCAGCGCGGTGTCGATGTCGAGCACGGTGGCCTCGCTGATGACCACGTGCTCCCCGAGAACCACCGCGCCGGTCTGGATCAGCCCGGCGCGGGCCCGGTAGCAGTTGAGGAACGCGTCCTTGCGGATGACGGTGCCGGCGCCGACGGAGAGCAGGTCGGTGCAGACCGGCACATTGCGCGAGAAGACCGCGACGCCCCGCCCGAGGTGCGCGCCCAGGGCCCTGAGGTAGAGGGTGTAGAGCGGCGAACCGACGAACAGGACCAGCGGGTTCGCGCGGATCAGCGTCTTGACGGCCCAGAAGCGGACGTACCGCAGGCTCCAGACCGGGAACTGCCGGGGCTTCCAGCGGCCGACCAGGGCCCACTTCACCGCGACGGGAACGGCACAGAGCACCAGCAGCGCGACCGCGCCGCACAGTACCGACCGCAGATATGTGTCGAAGAGCCCGGACCCGGCGCTGATCCACTCGTAGCTCCAGGCCGTCAGGACCGCGACGAGACAGCTGTACCCGAGGAAGGTCAGCAGCTGGAGCGCGCCGCACAGGACGTAGCGGGCGGTGCCCGCGACAACGGGAGCCGGAGCGGGAGGAGGGGGAGCCGGGGCGGTGGCCTCGGCCGGGCCGTCGGCCTGGAAGGACGGCGCGGAGTCCGCCAGGGCCGTCGCCAGCTGCCGGATCGTCGGATACCGGTAGACGTCCTTCATCGAGACGGCCGGCAGGTCGGCACGCTTCCTGACCCGCGCGCAGAAATGTGCCATCACCAGGGAGTCGGCGCCCAGATCGTCGAAGAAGTGCTGGTCCACCGGGGCCTGCCCGGCACCGGTGACCTCGGCGAGGGTGGCGGCGAGCGCGCCCTCGATCCCGGTGGCCGGCTCGCCGGAGGCGGTCGGATCAGGTGCCGCGCACCGGCCGGCTGACGACTCCTCCGGATACGAGGTCAACTCTTCGACCGGCTTTCCGACCATTGCGACCTCCCTGAGAAGCGCCGACGACCGTCGTCCGTCCGCCCGGTCCCGCAGGCGCTCCGGTTCGCGTCGCACGGGCAGTTCCTAATGTGTATTCGAGGCCCATGGCGACATGGATTGCCGAAAGGGGATTTTTCTCCTTACGGACGGTCTCCCGTTCCCTTGCGTCGAAGCCCCGAAGGGCGGATGACCTGCCGCTTCGCGCCCCTTACCGGTGTCTTGTGCGGGCGCTCTCCGGGCCCGTACGCGACGGGCGGGGCCCGGCGGGCGGTGCGGTGCGGCGCGCGGGCCGGGAGCGAGGCGGACTCAGCCGAACGGGCCCCGACCGGCTGCGCCCACCGTGAGGCGGCGTCAGCCTGGGAGGGCGCGGCCGACGCGTGACCACGCGGCCCGGCGAGTCCTTCCCCGGGGCACGGTCCGCAGACTGACGAGGGGACGGTTCGACACGTCGTGAGGCGCATTCCGCACACCGCATCCGAGGGGCCCCGGCTGCCGGAGCGGTCTGCCGCGGACCGTGGCGTGGACGGTCTGCTGGTGCTGGTCGCCCAGGGTGACGAGACCGCGTTCGTCGGGGTGTACGACGCCCTCGTGGTGCCCGTCATGAGCCTGGCCTACCGGATTCTGCGCGACGAGGCGCAGGCTGAGGAGGTGACGCAGGACGTGATGCTCGAGGTGTGGCGGAAGGCCGGCCGGTACCGCCCCGAGCGCGGCGCCGCGAAGTCGTGGGTCCTGACGCTGACCCACCGGCGGGCGGTGGAACGGGTGCGGGCGGTACGTGCCGGCGCGGAACGGGAGCGGAAGGCCGCGCAGCTGGCCCACCAGACCCCGTTCGACGAGGTGGTGGAGGCCGTCGAGGAACGGGAGGAACGGGCCGAGGTGTACCGCTGTCTGGCCGGCCTCGGGAACACCCAGCGCCTGCCGCTGGTCCTCGCCTACTACCAGGGGCTGACCTACGCGGAGGTCGCCGAGGCCCTGTCCACTCCCGCGGGCACGGTGAAAACGAGGATGCGCACCGGACTGCGGAGACTGCGCGTCTGTCTGGGAGGTGGCTGATGTCTGCCGTCGAAGATCCGCACGAGGCGGTCGGGGCGTATGTCCTGCACGCCCTGCCGCCCGAGGAGGCGGCCGCCTTCTCGCAGCATCTGGCGGGCTGTGACGCCTGCACCCGGGAGGCCGCCGACCTGGAGGCCGCCGTCGCGTGTCTGGCCGACGCGGAGGCGGTGGCCCCGCCCGAGGCGCTGCGCCGGCGGGTCCTCCAGCAGATCGCGACCACCGCCCAGGAGCAGCTGCTCCGCCGTGCACCGTCCCGGCACGAGGAACCGCGACTGGACCTGGAGGTCTGACCGGCGGAGGGCGGCACGCGGTGCCCGCCGCCCGGCGGCCGGGCCTGCCCCCTCCGGCCGGTGTGGTCCGACCACACGTCTTGTGTGACATAGTTTTTGCACGGGACAGTCAGGGCCGAGCCGGGGAGTTGGGGATGACCGCCGAATGGCGACCTGTGCGGCAGTCGCGCACGCATGAGCTCGTCCTGGAGCGCATCGAGGAGCGGGTGCTCGCCGGAGAGCTCAAGGCGGGCGACCGCCTGCCGCCCGAGCGTGAGCTGGCGCCGGTGCTCGGCGTCAGCCGGTCCGCGCTGCGCGAGGCGCTGCGGGTGCTGGAGACGATCGGGGTGCTGGTCGCCCAGGCCGGACGCGGCCCGGACGCCGGGGCGCGGATCGTACGGAACCCGGACGACGCGCTGGGCCGGCTGCTGCGCCTGCACTTCGCCCTGGGCAGCTACCGGCTGCACGATGTGCTGGAGGCCCGGGTGGTCCTGGAGCGCTCCAGCTTCGAGGCGGCCGCCGAGCACGCCTCGGCGGAGGACCTGGACGAGGCGGAGGCGCTCCTCGGACGGATGCGGGAGCCCGGTGTGGGGGCCGCCGACTTCAACGACCTGGACACCCGCTTCCATGTCGCCATCGCGCGCAGCTCCGGCAACCAGCTGACCTCCACGCTCACCTCGGCCGTGCGGGAGTCGGTCCGTCCGCTGATCCTGCGCGCCCTGGAGACGGCGGAGGACTGGCCCGCCACGGCGGAGGCGCTGAACGCCGAGCACACCGAGCTGCTGCGCCTGGTGCGGGCGGGCGAGGGCGCGCGGGCCGCCGATCTGGCCGAGGCCCATATCCGCGGCTTCCACGGCAGGCTGGTCGACGAGGACGCCCCGGTCGAGCAGGAGCAGGAACAGGAGTAGGGGAGAGGACGGCGTCCGGCCGCCCCCTCCCGCCCGTCCTACGGCAGCATCCAGGACAGCACCGGCAGCGACTGCAGCAGGACCAGCACGCAGAGCACCGCCAGCATCGCGACGCTGTATCCGGCGACCTTGCGCAGCAGAATCCGCTCGCTGCCGGGCTGATCCACCGCGGTCGCCGCGATGGTCAGGTTCTGCGGGCTGATGAGCTTGCCGACCACACCGCCCGTGGTGTTGGCGGCCACCAGCAGGGTCGGGTCGATGCCCGCGGTCTTGCCGGCGGTCTGCTGGAGCGTGGCGAACAGCGCGTTCGACGAGGTGTCCGAGCCGGTGACGGCGGTGCCGAGCCAGCCGAGGACGGGGGAGAGGAGGGCGAAGAGTCCTCCCGTGGCGGCGAGCCAGGTGCCGATGGCGAGGGTCTGCCCCGACTGGTTCATGACGTAGCTCAGCGCCATCACGGTGGCGACCGTGGCGATGGCGGTGCGCATGGCCCGCACGGTGCGCCCGGCGCAGGACAGGGCCGTGCGCGCGCTCATCGGGAAGCGGTCGGCGTCCTTCGCGCGGCTGTAGACCAGCATCACCAGAAGGCCGGAGAGGATCAGCAGGGTGCCGGGGTTGCCCAGGACGTCCAGCTTGTAGACCGCGCTGCCCGCCGGGGAGCCGTCGGGTGCGAGGAGGCTGCCGTACAGGCCCGGCCAGTCGGCCTGGAGGGTGAGGGAGCCGAGCAGCGCGGGCATGTCGAGGCCGCCGAGGTCCAGCTTGGCGAGCGCGAAGACCGCGATCACCAGCAGGTACGGCAGCACGGCGAGGACGGTGCGGCGGCGGGTCAGCGGTTCGGCGGCCACCTGGGAGCGCTGGTCGTCCGGTGTCGTGGGGCGCCAGAAGCGCAGCATGACCACCGCGGCGCCGAAGCCGGCGAGTGCGGCGACGACATCGGTCAGCTCGTAGGCGAAGTGGGCCGAGCACCAGAACTGGGCCGCGGCGAAGACGGCCCCGGTGACCAGGGCGACCGGCCACAACTGCCGCACACCGCGCCGCCCGTCGACGAGGAAGAGCAGCAGCTGCGGAACGAAGAGGGCGAGCAGCGGGCTCTGCCGGCCGATGACCGCGGCCAGTGACTCCGCGGGGATGCCGGTGAGGCCGCCCGCGGTGGTGATGGGAATGGCCATGGCGCCGAAGGCGACCGGCGCGGTGTTGGCGACCAGGACCGTCACAGCGGCGGTGAGCCGGGGCAGCCCGAGCGCCATCAGCATGGCGGCGGTGATCGCGACGGGCGCGCCGAAGCCCGCGAGCGCTTCGAGGAGCCCGCCGAAGCAGAACGCGATGAGCATGGCCTGGACCCGCAGGTCGCCGCGGCCGACGGAGTTGAAGCAGCTGCGCAGATCGTCGAAGCGGTGGCTGACCACGGTGAGTTCGTAGAACCAGAGGGCCGACACGACGATCAGCATCACCGGGAAGAGGCCGAAGACCGCGCCCTGGGCGGCGGACAGCGCGCCGAGCCCCCATGGCATCCCGTAGCCGAGGACCGCGACCAGGAGGGCGGCCAGCAGGGCACCGACGGCGGAGTGCAGCGCGGAGCGCCGGGCCGCCATCAGCAGCACGAAGAAGGCCGCCAGGGGTATCAGGCCCAGGAGCGCGGTCAGGGTGAGACTGCCCCCGACGGCGGCCACGTCGGGGGTGTAGGCCGCCAGAGCAGCGGACGGAGTGGTGGCCACGGAGTGCTCCTCATCGAGTTCTGCGCGCCGCCCGGCCGGGCGGGAACGTCCCGTCCCCGGCCGGCGCGGCGCCGTGTGGCTGACGCAACGGCCCTCAGTAGCCCATCGGAGATGTCGCATGTCAATAAGGTCGGACCAAACTGCGTCCTTACTTTTCTTCTGCGGTTCGAAGCGAGTATGGTCGGACCATAAGCGCCAGGGAGGCTCCATGCGCATCGCACTCTTCGCCACCTGTCTGGGAGACACGCTCTTCCCGGAGGCGGTGAAATCCACCGCGGTCCTGCTGGCCCGTCTGGGCCATGACGTGGTCTTTCCGCCGCAGCAGACCTGCTGCGGCCAGATGCACGTCAACACCGGCTACCAGCGTGAACCGGTGCCGCTGGTCCGGAACTTCGCCGAGCAGTTCGGCGACCCGTCGATCGAGGCGGTGGTGGTGCCGTCCGGCTCCTGCGCCGGCTCGGTCCGCCACCAGCACGAGGGCGTCGCCGAACGCTACGGGGACGCGGCCCTCCGCGCCGGTGTGGCCACGGTCAAGGACAAGACGTACGAGCTGTCCGAGTTCCTCGTCGACGTCCTCGGCGTGACGGCCGTCGGCGCCTACTTCCCGCACCGGGTGACCTACCACCCCACCTGCCATTCGCTGCGGATGCTGCGGGTCGGCGAGAAGCCGCTGCGGCTGCTGCGCGCCGTCGAGGGCATCGACCTGGTGGAGCTGCCCGAGGCCGACGCCTGCTGCGGCTTCGGCGGCACCTTCGCGGTCAAGAACGCCGAGACCTCCACCGCGATGCTGCGCGACAAGATGCGCCATGTCACCGGCACCGGGGCCGCGGTGTGCACGGCCGGCGACTCGTCCTGCCTGATGCACATCGGCGGCGGACTCTCGCGTCTCGGGGCCGGCACCCGGACCCTGCACCTGGCACAGATCCTCGCGTCCACCCGCACCGCGCCGCACGTCCTGACGGAGGCCGCCCGATGAGCAGTCCGACCGGCCCCGCGACGCCCGGCACCTTCCTCGGCATGCCCGCCGTGCCCCCGCGCTCCCCGTACGGCACCGGCCATCTCCGCGGCGAGCAGGCCTTCCCCCGCGCCGCCCATGACGAGCTGGGCAACGAGCAGCTGCGCCGCAACCTGGGCAAGGCCACCCACTCGATCCGCGCCAAGCGGCTCGCCGTCACCGGTGAACTGCCCGACTGGGAGCAGCTGCGCGACGCCGGTGCGGCGATCAAGACGGACACCATGAACCGGCTGCCCGAACTGCTGGAGCAGCTGGAGCGGAAGGTCACCGAGCGCGGCGGCACCGTCCACTGGGCCCGGGACGCCGTCGAGGCCAACGAGATCGTCACCCGGCTGGTGCGGGAGACCGGCAGCGACGAGGTCCTCAAGGTCAAGTCGATGGCCACGCAGGAGATCGGCCTCAACGAGCACCTGGCGGACCAGGGGATCGCGGCACTCGAAACCGACCTGGCCGAACTGATCGTGCAGCTCGCCGACGACCGGCCGTCGCACATCCTGGTGCCCGCGATCCACCGCAACCGCGAGGAGATCCGGGAGATCTTCCTCCGCCGCATCCCGGGCGTCGACCCCGCACTGGACGCCGACCCCGCCCGGCTCGCGGCCGCGGCCCGCGCGTTCCTGCGCGAGAAGTTCATGACGGCCCAAGTGGCCGTCTCCGGCGCCAACTTCGGGATCGCCGAGACCGGCACCCTGGCCGTGGTGGAGTCCGAGGGCAACGGCCGGATGTGTCTGACGCTGCCCCGGACCCTGATCACCGTCATGGGCATCGAGAAGGTCCTGCCGCGCTTCCAGGACCTGGAGGTCTTCCTCCAGCTGCTGCCCCGCTCCTCGACCGGCGAGCGGATGAACCCGTACACCTCGCTGTGGACCGGCGTGACCCCGGGCGACGGGCCGCAGGAGTTCCATCTCGTCCTGCTGGACAACGGGCGGACGGCCGCGCTCGCGGACCGTATCGGGCGCGCGGCGCTGCACTGCATCCGCTGCTCCGCCTGCCTCAACGTCTGCCCCGTGTACGAGCGGACCGGCGGCCATGCCTACGGATCGACCTACCCCGGCCCGATCGGTGCCGTGCTCACCCCGCAGCTGGCCGGGATGCACGGCGCCAAGGACGACCCCAACAGCTCGCTGCCGTACGCCTCCAGCCTGTGCGGGGCCTGCTTCGACGCCTGCCCGGTCAAGATCGACATTCCGTCGCTCCTGGTCGAGCTGCGCCACCAGCACACCGAACAGTCCGGCACCACCCCGGAGAAGCTGGCGATGAAGGCCGCGGCCGCGGTCATGAAGCAGCCCAGGCTGTTCACCGCCGCGCAGAAGGCCGCCGGGCTCGGACGCGTGCTGGCGGGGCGGGACGGCACCCTCTCCCGTCTGCCACCGCCGTTCAACGGCTGGAGCGACAGCCGGGACACCCCCGCCCCGCCCAAGCAGTCCTTCCGCTCCTGGTTCGCCTCCGCCGAGGGCGCGGCCGCGATGCGGGCCGCGGCCGAGGAAGGCGGCCGGCCCACCGACGACGATCCGCAGGAGGCCACATGACCGCGAGCGCACGGGAGACGGTGCTCCGCCGTGTCCGGGACGCCCTGACCCTCTCCGACGGGGCCGAGGTGACCGTCCCGCGCGCCTACCGCACCGGCCGTTCCCTCCCCGACGACGAGCGGCTCGCCCTCTTCGCCGACCGGCTCGTCGACTACCGGGCACGGGTGCGCACCTGCACCACCGCCATGACGGCGGAGGTGCTCGCCGAGGTGCTGCGCGAGCACGGCGCCCGGCGGATCGGAGTACCACCGGGCCTCGATCCGGCCTGGCTGGCCCGCTACGACGGGGAGACGGTGACGGATGCGGCGGAGGTGCCGGCGCCCCGGCTGGAGGCGCTGGACGGGGTGGTGACCTCGTCCGCCGTCAGCTGCGCCGAGA
Source organism: Streptomyces sp. NPDC001219 (assembly GCF_053597915.1). Lineage (NCBI taxonomy): Bacteria > Bacillati > Actinomycetota > Actinomycetes > Kitasatosporales > Streptomycetaceae > Streptomyces > Streptomyces sp. NPDC001219. The sequence continues at coordinate 20,980 of NZ_JBSFJF010000044.1, forward strand.
CCGGCACGATCTTCCTCGACGGCGCCGCCCCGGACCAGGGACGGCGCGCGCTGACCCTCGTCCCCGACCTGCATGTCTGCGTCGTCGGCCGGTCGTCGGTGCGGACCGGTGTGCCGGAGGCGCTCGCGCAGCTGACGCCGGAGCACCCGATCACGATGATCAGCGGCCCCTCGGCCACCTCCGACATCGAACTGGAACGGGTGGAGGGGGTGCACGGCCCGCGCACGCTGGTGGTGGTGATCCGCACCGACGGCTGAGCGGCCGCGCCGGGCCGGGGGCGGCGCGGGCCCGGCGGACCTCACGGGGCCGGCCGCGCCGCCCGGCGCCATGCCGCCTCGCGCAGCAGCCGCAGCCCGTTGAGGCCGACGAGGACGGTGGAGCCCTCGTGACCGAGGACGCCCAGGGGCAGCGGCAGGTCACCGAGCAGGTCCCACAGGACCAGACCGGAGAGGAACACCGACGCCAGCACCAGGTTCTGGACGACCAGTCGGCGGGCCGTACGGGACAGTGCGATCACGGCGGGCAGGGCGGTGAGTTCGTCCCGGACGACGACCGCGTCGGCGGTCTCCAGGGCGAGGTCGGAGCCCGCCCGTCCCATGGCGATCCCGGTGTGCGCGGCGGCCAGCGCCGGTGCGTCGTTCACCCCGTCACCGACCATCAGCACCCGGTGTCCGGCCGCCTCCTGCGCGCGGACCGCGCCGACCTTGTCCTCGGGCAGCAGCCCGGCCCGGACGTCGGTGATGCCGACCGCGGCGGCGAGTGGGGCGGCGGCGCGGGGGTTGTCGCCGGTCAGCAGCATCGGCGTCCGCCCGGTGAGCGCCCGGAGGCCGCTGACGGTGGCCGCCGCGTCGGGGCGCAGCCGGTCGGCGAGGCCCAGCACCCCGGCGGGCGCCCCGTCGCGCAGGACCAGTACGGCGGTGTGCCCGGCCTCCTCCAGCGCGGCGACGAGGGCACCGGCCTCCGCGCCGCCCGGATCACCGGCGGTCAGCAGCCGGGCCGGGGCGCCGACCGCGATCCGCGTCCCGCCGACGGTGGCCCGGACGCCGGTGCCGGGGGTGGCGGTGAACTCCTCCACGGCCGGGAGGGCCAGGCCGCGGGCGCGGGCGGCGGCCACGACGGCGCGGGCCAGGGGGTGTTCGCCGGCGTGCTCCGCCGCGGCCGCCCAGCTCAGCAGGGTCTCCTCGGTCAGCCCGGAGCCGGGCAGCGGGCGGATCGCGGTGACCTGCGGGGTGCCCGCGGTGAGCGTGCCGGTCTTGTCGAGGGCGACGGCGTCCACCTGGCCGAGGCGTTCCATGACGACGGCGGACTTGACCAGCACGCCGTGCCGTCCGGCGTTGGCGAGGGCGGACAGCAGCGGCGGCATGGTCGCCAGCACCACCGCGCACGGAGAGGCGACGATCATGAAGGTCATCGCCCGCAGCAGCGCACGGGACGGATCTCCGCCGAAGAGGAGCGGGAGCACGAAGACGGCCAGGGTGACGGCCACCATGCCGACCGAGTAGCGCTGTTCGACCTTCTCGATGAACAGCTGGGTCGGCGCCTTGGTCCCGGACGCCTCGGCGACCATGGCCACGATCCGGGCGAGCACGGAGGCGCCGGCATCGCGCTCGACCTTGATCCGCAGCGCCCCGGTGCCGTTGAGGGTGCCGGCGAACACCTCGTCACCGGGTTCCCTGGTCACCGGCAGGGGCTCACCGGTGATGGTGGCCTGGTCGATCTCGCTGACCCCGGCCAGCACCCGGCCGTCCGCACCGACCCGTTCGCCGGGGCGCACCAGGACGGTGTCGCCCACGACCAGGTCCGCGGTGGCCACGGTCGTCTCGCTGCCGTCGTCGGCCAGCCGGGTCGCGGTGTCCGGCGCGAGAGCGAGCAGACCGCGCACGGAGTCCCGGGTGCGGGCGGTGGCCAGCGCCTCCAAGGCACCGGAGACCGCGAAGATGACGATCAGCAGCGCACCGTCCCGCACCTGGCCGATCGCCGCCGCCCCGAGCGCGGCGACGATCATCAGCAGATCGACGTCCAGGGTCTTCTCCCGCAGCGCCCGCAGCCCGGACCAGGCCGGCTCCCAACCCCCCGTCACATAGGCGACGGCGTACAGCGGAACCCACCCCCAGGCCGGTACGCCGGTGAGGTCCAACAGCAGGGCGAGGAGGAACGCGAGGGTGGCGCCGGCCGCCCAGCGGGCCTCGGCCGGCACACGGAGCCGGGGACGGCGCGGGGCCTCCGGGTCGGTTCCGGCGGCCCGGGGCGGACGTTTCAGCACGGCAGAAGGCATGACGGGACAACCCTTCGCGGGCGGGGACCGGCAGGACCACCACCGTACCGGAATAAATGAAGAGGTCTTCATTCTTCGTCGTTAGGATGACCCTCATGGGCCATGGAATGGATGACCACCGCACCACCACCCGCGAGCGCCTGGACGCCGTGGGTGCCGCCGATGTCGCCGCCACACTCCAGGCCCTCTCGACCCCCTCGCGGCTGCGCATCCTGGCCCGCCTCCGGGAAGGCCCCTGCGCGGTCGGCGATCTCGCCGCCGCCGTCGGCATGGAACAGTCCGCCTGCTCCCACCAGCTCCGGCTGCTGCGCAACCTCGGCCTCGTCACCGGCGAGCGCCACGGCCGCTCGATCGTCTACGCCCTCTACGACCACCACGTGGCCGAACTCCTCGACCAGGCCCTCTTCCACGTCGAGCACCTGCGGCTGGGCCTCCGTGACACCCCGTCAGGAGCGGCGGACATAGTCCCCGGCTGACGGCCCGCCCGCCGCCCCGGCCCGCGAGCCGGACGGAAACGCCCGGCCGGGACGGTCCGGCGGCCGGGCGGACGCGCCGGGCGTAGCCGCCTACATGCTCCGGTTGTCCAGCACCGCCACGGCCCGCCGTACGCGGGCGGTCTCCTCGGTGTCCACGTCGCCGATGAGCAGGTCCGCCGTGTCGCCCAGCTGCCCGCGGACGGTGCCGTCGGGGCCGATCAGCGCGCTGTGCCCGACGCCGGAGGGCACCTTGGTGGGCGCCTCCGGGTCGGCCCGCGGGTCCGGGGCGGCCTGGTCGACGGCCGCCAGCCAGACCGTCGCGTCCAGGGCCCGCGCCCGTACCAGCAGGTCCCACTGCGCGCGCTTGCCCGGTCCCGCGGCCCAGGAGGCGGGCAGCACCGACACCGTCGCCCCGGCATCGGCATGGGCCCGGAACAGCTCGGGGAACCGCAGGTCGTAGCACGTCGCCAGGCCCACCCGGACCCCGTCGACATCGATGGTCACCACGCGGGTGCCGGGGGCGACCGTGTCGGACTCCCGGAACCCGAAGGCGTCATAGAGATGGATCTTGTCGTAGGACTCCTCGACCCCGGGCCCGGTGGCCAGCAGGGTGTTGGCCACCCGCCCGTCCGGCGTCGGCGTGAACATGCCCGCCACCACCGTCACCCCCGTCTCCCGGGCCACCGCCCGCACCCCCTCCGCCCACGGCCCGTCCAGCGGCTCGGCGACCTGCCCGAGCGAGGCCCCGAACCGCACCATGGCCGCCTCCGGAAGAACCGCCAGCCGGGCCTCCTCACGCGCCGCCCGGCGGACCTGCTCCTGGACGCTGGCGAGGTTCTCCTTCGGATCGGTCGATGCCGTCATCTGGCACAGCGCGATACGCATGCGGATCTCTTCTCTCTCGTGCCGATCGGTCTCTTCATGGCCTGGTACGGGGCGCCACCCCGACCCGTCCCGGCGCGCCGGACGCGCTCAAGACCATCCTGCCTGCCATCCGGCCTGCGCCGGTCGTCAGGCGGGTGGTCTCTCCTCATCGTGCGCCGCGTCCCCGCCCGGAAGCATGTCCGGGAGGCAGACCCCGGTGGCCCGGCGCAGCGGGCTGCACCGGCGCGGGGCGGTCCGGCCGCGCGCGGTGGCGCCACACGCCAAAGGGCCGGGCAGGCGTCCCGGAAAGGGGACGCCTGCCCGGCCCGTGCCGGACCCTTCCGGCCCCGGTGTGCCGTGGCCGGCCGGAGGGTCAGCCGGTTGCGGTCAAGTCGCCGCCCGTACCCGCGATTTCCTCCGGGCGCAGCAGGGCGGCGAGGCGGTCGGCCGGGAGGAGGCCCTGTTCCAGGACGAGTTCGGCGACGCCTCGGCCGGTGGCGAGGGCCTCCTTGGCGATCGCGGTGGCGGCGGTGTAGCCGATGTGCGGGTTGAGGGCGGTGACCAGGCCGATGGAGTTCTCGACGCTCGCCCGGAGGGTCTCGGTGTTGGCGGTGATGCCCGCCACGCAGCGTTCGGCGAGGGTGCGGCAGGCGGCCCCGAGGTGGGTGATGCTCTCCGAGAGGGAGTGCAGGATGACCGGCTCGAAGGCGTTGAGCTGGAGCTGGCCCGCCTCGGCGGCCATGGTGATGGTGACGTCGTTGCCGATGACCTCGAAGGCGACCTGGTTGACGACCTCGGGGATGACCGGGTTGACCTTGCCGGGCATGATGCTGGAACCGGCCTGCACCGGCGGCAGGTTGATCTCCGCGAGTCCGGCGCGCGGGCCGGAGGACAGCAGCCGCAGGTCGTTGCAGCTCTTGGAGAGCTTCACGGCGATGCGCTTGAGGACGCCCGACAGATGGACGAAGGCGCCGCAGTCCTGGGTGGCCTCGACGAGGTTGGCGGCGGTGACCAGGGGCAGACCGGTGAGGGCAGCCAGGTGGGTGCGGGCCGCCTCGGCGTAGCCCTTGGGAGCGTTGAGGCCGGTGCCGATGGCGGTGGCGCCGAGGTTGATCTCGTGGATCAGCAGGACCGCCTCCGCCAGCCGGCTCTGGTCCTCCTCCAGCATCACCGCGTACGCCGAGAACTCCTGGCCCAGGGTCATCGGCACCGCGTCCTGAAGCTGGGTGCGGCCCATCTTGAGGATGTCGCGGAACTCCTCGGCCTTGGCCGCGAAGGCCTCGCGCAGCACGGTCATCGCGTCGAGCAGTTCCCGTACGGCGATGATCGTGGCGACGTTGACGGCCGTCGGGTACACGTCGTTCGTCGACTGGCTCAGGTTGACGTGCTCGTTGGGGTGCAGATGGCCGTGGTCGCCCTTGGCGTGGCCCAGGATCTCCAGCGCACGGTTGGCGATCACCTCGTTGGCGTTCATGTTCGTCGAGGTCCCGGCACCGCCCTGGATGACGTCCACGACGAACTGGTCGTGCAGCCGTCCGTCGGCCCGGATCTCCCGGCAGGCGGCGGCGATCGCGTCGGCCCGCTCGGTGTCGAGCAGTCCGAGGTCTTCGTTGGCCCGCGCCGCGGCCTCCTTGACGGCGGCGAGCGCGTTGATCAGGTGCGGGTAGGCGGCGATCGGGGTCCCGGTGATGGGGAAGTTCTCCACGGCGCGCAGGGTGTGCACGCCCCAGTACGCGTCGGCGGGTATCTCCCGGTCGCCGAGCAGATCGTGTTCGCGGCGGTGGCCGGCGGCAGTCATGGTGCAGAGGGTCCTTTGTGAGGGGGAGCGGAGGAGGGGAGGGCCGGGGCGGGGGTGCCTAGGAGGGAGGTGATGAGAAGTCAAATGTGTTATGGGGCAAGGGAGTTCACTGCCCGCAGGGCGCCGACCGGTGCGCCGCCGCCGATGACGGGGGCGGTGGCGAACGGGGCGAGGACCTCGGGGTCGACGCCGCAGCGGGCCAGGGCCGCCGCCGTCACCGGCATCCGGGCGCGGTCGGCGCCGTCGGCGATCTTCACGCCGACCGCCCGCCCGTCCGGCAGCGCCGCGATCTGCACGCCCTCGAAGCCGTCCTTGGCGAGCAGACCGGGCACCACCCCCACCAGCCGGGCGACATCCCGCGCGCTGCCCGACACCATCTCCGGGTGCGCGCGCATGGCCTGGGCGACCCGGCCCTCATCGGTGCCGGGGGCGGCCGTCGCCAGCCGGGCGGCGGCCCGGGTCAGCCCGTGGAGGGAGACGGCGAACAACGGGGCGCCGCAGCCGTCGACGGTGACCCGGGCGATGCCCTGCCCGGTGAGGTCCGCCACCGCCGCCGCGATCTCCTCCTGCAGCGGATGGCCGGGGTCGAGGTAGCTGTCCAGGTCCCAGGCCCGGGCGCGGGCCGTCAGCAGCATGGCGGCGTGCTTGCCCGAGCAGTTCTGCGCGAGCCGGGTGGGCCCCAGACCGCGCCGGAGCCACTCGTCCCGTACGGCGGGGTCGTACGGCAGGTCGGGCACATTGCGCAGCTGGTCCTCGGTCAGGCCGCCGGCGGCCAGGATGCCCCGGGCCGCGGCCAGATGCTGCTCCTCGCCGGAGTGGCTGGCCGCGACCAGGGCCAGCGACGGCTCGTCCAGCGGCGGCAGCCCCGCGCGCAGCAGACCGACCGCCTGGACCGGCTTGAGCGCCGAGCGCGGGTAGAACGCGGCCTCGATGTCGCCCGCCTGGAAGGCCACGCTCCCGTCGGCCGCCAGTACCACCACCGAGCCGTGATGGACGCCCTCGACGAGGCCGCCGCGCACCACATGGGCGACGGGGACATGGGCCGGTTCCCGGACGGCGGGCGGTGCGCCCGTGGTGCGGTGCGGCGGCAGGGTGGTGCTCTGGCTCATGATCAGTTCTCGGTGCTTTCGGTGCCGGAGGGAGGTTCTGTGGGGCGGGGCTGTTCCGGTTGGGCGGCTTCGCCACCGCCCGGTGTGCCGGGTGCGCCGCCGGACCGCGCGGCGGCCTCCTGGAGGGTGCCGACCCGGCCCCGTACCAGGAACCAGCCGCCGACCAGCGCGGCCACGATCAGCGGCAGCGACAGCACGGTGGTCCGGCCGGCTCCGCCGTCGGCCCACATCAGGACCAGGACCAGGGCGAGGAAGGCCAGCGTCACGCTCTCGGTCCACGGCGAGCCGGGCAGCCGGTAGCCGGGGCGGACCAGCTCCCCGGCGCGTGCCTTCCGCCAGAAGCGCAGATGGCAGATCATGATGATCGCCCAGGTGCTGAGGATGCCGATCGCGGCGAAGTTCAGCACGATCTCGAACGCCTCGCTCGGCACCACGTAGTTGAGCCCGACGCCCAGGACGCAGACCCCCGAGGTGAGCAGAATGCCGCCGTACGGGACCTGGCTGCGGCTCATCACGCCGGTGAACCGCGGCGCGGAGCCGGACATCGCCATCGAGCGCAGGATGCGGCCGGTGGAGTAGAGGCCGGAGTTGAGGCTGGACATCGCGGCGGTGAGCACGACGAGGTTCATCACACCGCCCGCGGCCGGCACCCCGACCTTGGACAGCACGGTGACGAAGGGGCTCTCCCCGGCCGAGTACGCGTTCCAGGGCAGCAGCATCGCCAGCAGCACCACCGAGCCGACGTAGAAGACGGCCACCCGCCACATGATGGAGTTGATCGCCTTCGGCATGACCTTCGCCGGCTCCGCGGTCTCGCCCGCCGTGACGCCGACCAGCTCGACCGAGGCATAGGCGAACACCACGCCCTGGATGACCAGCAGCATCGCCAGCGTCCCGGCCGGGAAGACACCGCCGTTGTCGGCGAGCAGCGAGGGGCCGGGGGAGTGGCCGGCGACGGGGTGCTGGGTGACCAGCAGGAAGATGCCGATCAGCATGAAGACGACCAGTGCGCCGACCTTGACGATCGCGAACCAGAACTCCATCTCGCCGAAGATCTTCACGGAGATGAGGTTGACGGTCAGCACGACCGCGAGCGCGATCAGCGCGATCAGCCACTGCGGGACCTCGGAGAACATCCCCCAGTAGTGCGTGTAGGTCGCCACCGCCGTGATGTCCGCGATGCCGGTGGTCGCCCAGTTCAGGAAGTACATCCAGCCCGCGACGAAGGCGCCCTTCTCGCCGAGGAACTCCCGGGCGTAGGACACGAACGCCCCCGAGGACGGGCGGTGCAGCACCAGCTCACCCAGGGCGCGCACCACGAGGAAGGCGAACAGGCCGCACAGCGCGTACGCCACGGCCAGCGACGGTCCGGCCGAGGCGAGCCGGCCGCCCGCGCCGAGGAACAGCCCGGTGCCGATGGCCCCGCCGATCGCGATCATGTTGATGTGCCGGGAGGTGAGGGTCTTCTGGTAGCCGGCGTCACCGGCGTCCACGTGCCCGCCCGCCTGCCGCCGCGCGGCGTCCTGCTCCGCCGCCTGTTGTTGCTGCCGTTCCGCCTGCCGGAGGGATTGCTCGCTCACGCGTGATCCTCGTCTTCCGTGGAGGGGGCCGTGCGGTGTTGGGGCCGCACGATGGTGGTCAGCGTCGTCTCGACGCGGGCGAGGTGGTGCGCCATGGCTTCCACCGCGTCGTGTTCGGAGCGGTCGACGAGCGCCTCGACGATCGCCCGGTGTTCCCGGTTGGACTGCTCGCGCCGTCCGCCCAGCTCGTTGAGGAAGGCGGACTGGCGGGCCAGCGCGTCGCGGATCTCCTCGATGACCCGGCGGAAGACCGGATTGCGGGCCGCCTGGGCGATGGCGAGGTGGAAGAGGCTGTCCATCGCCACCCACGCGGTGGTGTCGGTCTCCCGCTCCATCCGCTCCAGCAGATGGTGCAGCTGGTCCAGGTCCTCCGCCGTACAGCGCACCGCCGCGTAGCCGGCCACCGGGATCTCGACATGGCGGCGCACCTCGAGCAGGTCGCTCGCCGCGTAGTCGCCGAAGGTGGGGTCCGCCACCGCGCCGTCGGAGATCACGAAGGTGCCCTTGCCGGTGCGGGAGACCGTCAGCCCCATCGTCTGGAGCGCCCGCAGCGCCTCCCGGAGCACCGGTCTGCTCACTTCCAGCCGCCGGCAGAGCTCCGCCTCGGAGGGGAGCTTGTCCCCGACCGCGTACTCGCCCCGCTCGATGGCGCCGCGCAGATGGTTCAGGACCGCTTCCATCGCGCTGATCCGGCGGGGCGTCTCGCCAGCTGTCTGGCTGTCTGACAGGTTCACCCCGGGATCGTCGATTCCCGCCGGGGGAGCTGTCAAGGGGTGCGGCGCAGATCGTTTCCGGGGCCCGGGACCGCGGCCCCGGAAACGATCTCCGCCGCACCCCCGGTGCCCTACCGTTCCGTGCCGGAGCCGCTACTGCGGGTGCGGCGGTTCGCCCTCGCGCCGTCCGCCGCCGCGGAAGTCCAGCATGTAGAAGACCTTGTCGTAGCGGCGTCCGCCCATCGCCACGAAGTCGGGCAGCCGCCCGTACTCACGGAAGCCGAGCGACCGGTAGAGGGTCAGTGCCCTGGTGTTGTCGGCGCGGGCGTCCAGGGTGAGGACCTCGATCCCGGCCCCGCGGGCGTCCTCGACCAGGGCGCCGGTCAGCGAGCGGCCGAGGCCCCGGCCATGGGCCTCGGCGGCCACCGCGATCTTCTCCAGATCCGCGTGCTGCCGGTTGGTCGGACGGGCATAGCGCAGCCAGTACCCCAGCCCCACCAGCCGGCGGCCGGTGTACGCCGCCCGCAGCGCCCCGTCGCCGGTGTGGGCGGCCCGCAGCACCCGGTCGGTCAGCTCCGCCACCTCGCCCCGTCCGGGCGGGTCGGTCCAGCCGAGCGGCGCACCGCCGCTGACCAGGTCCGCCAGGATGCGGTGGGCCGCCTCGGCGAAGTCCGTCGCCCGCTCCGGATCGGCGGCCAGCTGAAAGGCGTCCAGGATGTCGGGCGCCGCGTCCGTTCCGCTGGATGTCGTGGCATTCATGATCGGCAGCCTAGGGGTGGCGGGCGCCCGCTGCCATGGGGCGGGGCGGGCTCAACGGCGCGCGCGGCCACGGGGTTTGACGGCCCCGCGAAGGCGCCTGGGCCCGGGGTCGGTCAGTGTGCGTGCGCCCACCGGTAGCGGTGTTCCGGGCGGCCGGTGTCGCCGTACTTCAGGGTCAGGACGATGTGGCCGCCGCGTTCGAGGTGCTTCAGATAGCGCTGGGCCGTGGAGCGGCTGACGCCGGCGTGTGCGGCGACCTCGTGGGCGGACAGCGGGTGCCCGGCCGCGTCCAGGACCCGGCGGATCAGGTCGACGGTCGCGGCGGAGTGGCCCTTGGGCAGCTCCGTGTGCGGGGCGTCGGTGGTCCGGAAGGCACCGAAGATCCGGTCCACCTGTTCCTGGCCGGCCTCGATGTGGCCGCCCAGCCCCTCGACGGTCCGGCGGAGCGCCGCATAGCCGTCGAGCTTGGCGCGCAGACCGGAGAAGCCGAACGGCTTGACGAGGTACTGGAGCGCCCCGGAGCGCATCGCGTCCTGGATGGTGCCGACGTCACGGGCCGCGGTCACCATGATCACGTCGGTGCGGTGGCCGAGCTGCCGCAGCCGCCGGACCAGGGTCAGCCCCGTCTCGTCGGGCAGGTAGTGGTCGAGCAGCACCAGGTCGGCGGGGGTGCGCTCCAGTGCGGCCAGCGCCTGGGCGGCGGTGTGGGCGCGCCCGGTGACCCGGAAGCCGGACACCTGGGACACGTACGCGGCATTGATCTCGGCGACGTGGAAGTCATCGTCCACGACCAGGACATCGATCACTGTGACGCTCCGCTCCCCAAGGGTCTTCGCTTCCCTGACTCCGTCCGTCCCGGGCGCTCCGGACGCCGTGGCACGCCGTTCACCGTGCCTCCCCCGCGGCCGTGAGCCGCCGCCCGGGAGCGCCGTCCTCCGGGGCGAGGGCCTCGGGCAGCACGACGGTGAAGACCGCGCCGCCGCCCGCGCGGGCGGTCACCCTGGCCATCCCGCCGTACCGCTCGGCGAGCCGGCGCACCAGCGCCAGGCCGATACCCCGGCCGCGGTGGAAGGCCACCGCGCCCGCGGGCGCGCCCTCGCCGGGGACCGTCCTGGCGGCCTTGGTGGACCAGCCCTCGGCGAAGATCCGCTCCCGCAGCTCGGGCGGCACCCCCGGCCCGGTGTCCGAGACCCGCAGGACGGCGGTGCTCCGCTCGGCCCGCAGCTCCACCTCGACGAACGGCTGCGCGCTGCGGCGCTCCGCGGCGGCGTCCAGCGCGTTGTCGAGGAGGTTGCCCAGCACCGTCACCAGGTCGCGCGGGTCGACCACCGCGTCCGGCAGCAGCGTCACGGGCGACACCCGCAGGGACACCCCGCGTTCGGCCGCGACCGCCGCCTTGCCGACGAGCAGCGCGGACAGCAGCGGATCGGCCACCCGCTCCGCGATCTGCTCCGCGGACGCCCGCTGCGCACTGGCCACTTCGGTGACGAACTCCACCGCCTTCTCGTACCGGCCCAGCTCCAGCAGTCCGCGCAGGGTGTGGAGCTGGTTGGCGTGTTCGTGGTCCTGCGCCCGCAGTGCGTCCAACAGGCCCTGGGTGCTGTCCAGTTCACGGCCCAGCAGCTCCAGCTCGGTACGGTCGCGCAGCGTCACCACCGCCCCGCCGTCCTGGGTCGGCATCCGGTTGGCGACCAGCACCCGGCCCCCGCTGACCGCCAGCAGGTCCGTACCGGCCACCCGCCCGGCCAGCACCTCCGTGGTCCGGCCCGGCGGCAGCACGTCCTCCAGCGCCCGCCCGGCGGCCCCCGCGTCCAGGCCCAGCAGCCGTCCGGCCTCGTCGTTGACCAGCCGGACGCGGCCGCGCCGGTCGACGGCGACCACGCCCTCACGGATGCCGTGCAGCATCGCCTCCCGCTCGTCGAGCAGCGCGGAGATGTCGGCGAACGCCACCCCGTGCGTACGGCGGCGCAGCCGGCGGGAGAGCACGACCGCGGCCAGCACCCCGACGGCCAGCGCGGCGCCCGCGTACCGCAGCAGTTCCGGGATGGTGCCGAACAGCCGCCCCTGGACGCTGTCGTAGGCGATGCCGACCGACACCGCGCCGACGATCCGGCCGCGGCCGTCGCGCAGTGGCACCTTGGCGCGGGCCGAACGCCCCAGCGTGCCGGTGTCGATCTGCCGCACCTGGCGCCCGGCGAGGGTCCGGCTGGGGTCGGTGGAGACATGCCGGCCGATCTCGGTGGGGTGGGTGTGCGACCAGCGCACTCCGCGGGTGTCCAGCACCACGACGTACAGCGCGCCGGTCGCGGTACGAATCCGCTCCGCGGCGGCCTGTACCGGCCCGTGGGGGTCCGGTTCGGTGGCGACCAGTTGCCGGGCCAGGTCCGGGTCGGCGGCGGTGGTCTGGGCGATGGACAGCGCCCGGCGCATCGCCTGATCGTCCAGTTCGGCGCCGAGCGGGGCGAGGAACAGCCCGGTGGCGAGCACCATGACCCCGGTGGTCAGGGCCACTTGCGCGGTCAGTACCTGCGCGAAGACCCGTCGGGGCCACCGGATGCGCATCAGCTCTCCCTTGTCTCCGGCCCTCCGCAGCCTTGCGGAACCGAAACTTCCTCTTCCCTCGGGCGCCGGCACCGTAAGCCGTGCGTGAGCACCTGTGTACCGCCTGGTAGCCCCTCAGAGGTTCTAGCGTGAGCAAAATGAGCACAACAGGGTTTGCGCGCAGAAAGGCGGCTTGCGCCCACAAGGCCCGCTGTGGCCCGTCGTGCTCCTAACCTCCCGGGCCATGAGCAGCCACACCAGCCCCGCGATCGAACTGCGGGGGACGAGCAAGGCCTTCCGGACCCCCTCGGGGGCGCTGCACACCGCCGTGCGGGATCTGGACCTGGTCGTCGAACGCGGTGAGTTCGTCGCCGTCGTCGGCCCCACCGGGTGCGGCAAGTCCACCACGCTGACGCTGGTCAGCGGCCTGGAGGAGCCGACGGAGGGCGAGGTGCTGGTCGCCGGTGAGCCGGTCAGGGGAATCGGCGAGAAGATCGGGTTCGTCTTCCAGCAGGACGCGGTGTTCCCCTGGCGCACCGTGCTGTCGAACGTGATGGCCGGGCCCCGCTTCCGCGGCGTGCCGAAGGCCGAGGCCCGGCGGCGGGCGCGGGACTGGCTGGCCAGGGTCGGGCTGTCCGCCTTCGAGGACCGCTATCCGCACCAGCTCTCCGGTGGCCAGCGCAAACGGGTCGCCCTCGCCGCGACCTTCGTCAACGATCCCGAACTCCTGCTCATGGACGAGCCGTTCTCCGCCCTCGACGTCCAGACCCGGGCGCTGATGTCGGACGAACTCCTGGAGCTGTGGTCGGGGACCGGCGCCTCCGTCGTCTTCGTCACCCACGACCTGGAGGAGTCCATCGCCCTCGCCGACAAGGTCGTGGTCATGACGGCCGGTCCGGCGACCGTCAAGGAGGTCTTCGAGATCGGCCTGCCCAGGCCGCGGAAGGTCGAGTCGGTCCGGCTGGAGCCGGGGTTCATCGAGATCTACCGGGAGATCTGGTCCTCGCTCGGCGAAGAGGTCCGGATCACCCGCGAGAGGGGTGCCGCCCATGCCGTCTGAGACCGCCATCCCGGCCAATTCCCTTGTGGGTACGGGCTGTTCGGGCCGTTCCCGGGCCCGTGTGCGGGCCGCGCGCCGCCACCGGCTCCTGGTCCACGGGACCCGGGTGCTGCTGCTCGCCGGGCTGTTCGGGGCGTGGGAGTGGCTGGCCCGGACCGCCGTCATCGATCCGTTCAACTTCTCGATGCCCTCGAAGATCTGGGACCAGATGACCCAGTGGGCGCTGCACGGCACCCCGCAGGGCCCGCTGTGGGAGCAGATCTGGTACACGCTCCACGAGGCGCTGCTCGGCTGGGTGATCGGCGTCATCGGCGGTGTGGTGCTGGGGATCGCGCTCGGCCGCGTCCGCTTCCTCGCCGAGGTGCTCGGCCCGTACATCAAGGTGCTCAACGCCCTGCCGCGGATCGTGCTCGCGCCCATCTTCCTCATCTGGTTCGGCCTCGGACCGGCCTCCAAGGTCGCCTCCGCCGTCGTGCTCGTCTTCTTCCCGGTCTTCTTCAACGCCTTCCAGGGCGCCCGGGAGGTCGACCGCGACCTCGTCGCCAACTCCCGGATTCTCGGGGCGAGCAACCGTCAGGTCACCCTCCAGGTGGTGATCCCCTCCGCCACCTCCTGGATCTTCACCAGCCTGCATGTCAGCTTCGGCTTCGCGCTGATCGGCGCGATCGTCGGCGAGTACATCGGCGCGACCAAGGGCCTCGGACTGCTGGTCTCGGCGTCCCAGGGCACCTTCAACGCGGCCGGGGTGTACGCCGCGATGGTGATCCTCGCGGTGGTCGCACTGCTCGCCGAGGGGCTGCTGGCCTTCCTCGAACGGCGGCTCTTCCGCTGGAAGCCCGCCGACCCGGCGGACGCCCGCTGAGCACCGCCCCTGCCCTGCGAACCCCTCCCACCTCACAAGGACGTGATCATGCGCACCGTACGGAAGTTCCCGGCCGCCCTCGCCGCCGCCGGCCTCGCCCTGACGTCCCTCACCGCCTGTGGCGGCGGCACGTCCGGCGCCGCCGGTCCGGACGACGGGAACGGCAAGATCAAGATCATGGTGGGCGGTCTCGACAAGGTCATCTATCTGCCCGCGAGACTCACCCAGCAGCTCGGCTATTTCGAGGACGAGGGCGTCCATGTCACCCTGCTCACCGAACCGGCGGGGGTGCAGGCCACCACCTCGCTGGTCTCCGGCGACGTCCAGGGCGTCGTCGGCTTCTACGACCACACGCTCGATCTGCAGGTCAAGGGCAAGCAGGTGGAGTCGGTGGTACAGCTCGCCCACGCCCCCGGCGAGGTCGAGGTCGTCTCCCACAAGGCGGCCGGTGACCTCACCTCTCCCAAGGACTTCAAGGGCAAGAAGCTGGGTGTCACCGGCCTCGGTTCCTCCACCGACTTCCTCACCAAGTACCTCGCGGTGAAGAACGGTGTGCGGACCGACGAGTTCACCCCGGTCGCGGTCGGAGCCGGACAGACCTTCCTCTCCGCCCTCCGACAGGGCTCGATCCAGGGCGGGATGACGACGGACCCGACGGTCGCGCAGGTCGTCGACAAGAACCTCGGCAAGGTCCTGGTCGACATGCGCACCCCCGAGGGCTCGCAGCAGGCGCTCGGCGGCCCCTACCCCTCGTCCAGCCTCTACATGAACACCGACTGGGTGAACAGCCACCGCAAGACCGTGCAGAAGCTGGCCAACGCCCTGGTGAGGACCCTCAAGTGGATGTCCACGCACACCCCCGGGCAGATCGCCGCGAAGATGCCGGCCGACTACGCCCAGGGCGGCAAGGAACTCTACGCAAAGGCGATCAAGGACACCCTGCCGATGTTCACCGAGGACGGGGTGATGCCGGCCGAGGGGCCCGCGACCGTCGAGCGCGTGCTGAAGGCCTTCAACCCCAACCTCAAGAACGCCACGGTGGATCTGAAGAAGACCTACACCACGGAGTTCGTCAGGAAGTCGGGCTGAGGCCGGGCCCGCGGCCGCTCAGACGAAGTTGAGGTCCGCCCGCTCCAGCAGCGGATCGTCCACCAGCTGCCACAGCGGCACGGCGAAGTTGCCGGAGCCGTAGCGGCCGCCGAAGTGCAGGCCCAGGACCCGGTGGTCGGTGAGGTCGATGACGGGGGAGCCGCTGTTGCCGCCGAGCGTGGAACAGTCGTGCCTGATGACGTTCTGACCCGGCACCAGCTCCGTGGTGGTGCCGGGCTGGAGGCGCTTGACGTTGTAGATGTCCATGAAGATCCGGCGCATCGACTCCGGCTCGTTGCGCCGCCCGTCGTACGCCGGATAGCCGACGCAGTACACCGGGCGTCCGGGCAGGTCGGCGGGCGCGTCCGCGGCGAGGGCCAGCGGTGTGGGCAGCGCGCCGCCACCGGCCGGCGGCGCCACCCGCAGCAGGGCCAGGTCCACGTCCTCGTGGATGCCCAGCACCTCGACCACGTCATAGGCGGGGCCGCCGCCACCCGCGGCGCCGCCGTACTCCTCACCCATGTCCAGCCGGGCGCCGATGCCCTGCTGGAAGGTCCAGCCGGTGCGGCCGCCACGGGCGAACTCCGCCGCCACATGACGGTTCGTCATCACCACGTCCGGGCCGACCAGGAACGCCGTGCCCAGCCAGTCCAGGCTCAGATGCCCGGACAGCTCGACCCGCCCCACCCGGGCGAGCGAGTTGCGGATCGCCTCCCGGTGGCCGTCCAGCACCGCCCAGTCGCCCTGCTGCGGGGCGAAGTCCTGGTGCTGCACGAGGATGGCGGGGCGGCCTTCGAGCAGCACGATGGCTTCCATGCCGAAGGACTCGTCGTCGTCGATCTCGTCGGCCCGTCCCTCGGCCAGCTTCTCCAGACCGCTCACGCCCGCCGACAGCACCCGCGTCCGCTCCTGCCGGGCGAACTGGGCGATCTGCCCGGCGGGCAGCTCCTCGGCCGGCAACTCCTCCAGGGATTCCGGAATCTCCCAGGACAGGCCGTCCTTCACCCGTGCCGCGACCTCCCGCAGATCCGAGAAGACCTGCTCGGGACCGGTCGCCACCGGTGATCTGCGCCGACTGTGCATTGCGCCTCCTCAGCCGCGCCGGGCGGCCTGTTGTGCCGTCTCGATCTCGGCATGGATGCCGGGGCTGCCGGCCTGCAGATGGCGCATGATGCTGCGCATCTGGGTGCCGACGTTGACGAACGCCGTGGTCCGGCCCTGGAACAGCACGTCCTCCACCCGCCGGGTCCCCCGGTGGAGCGCCACCACCCGCCAGTCGTCGGTGAAGACCGGCGACCCCGACGACCCGCCGCGGGTGTCGGTGAAGTAGCGGACGTCGTTCTCGTCCGCCTCGTAGACGAGGTTGTTGCGCAGGGCGACCCGCTTCGGCTGGCCGCCCGGGTGCTGGATGATGTTGACGGCCACGTAGTCGCCGCCGGTGACCGTCAGCGGTTCCGCCGCCAGGGACAGCACCGGCCGCGCCGGACCGGGGGCCAGCCGCAGTACGGCGTAGTCGAGTTCCGCGTCCGCGGCGACGAGTGCGCTGACGGTGGCCTCCTCCGTCTCCACCTCCTCGGTGTCGAAGTCGAACCGGGCGCGGGTGTGCCGGGCCTGCAGGCTCAGGTCCTCGGCGTCGGCCACCGGCCGCTCCGCCCCGGTCCCGGTCCGGGCGTTGACCACATGGTGGTTGGTGACGAGCAGGTCAGGGGCGATCAGCCAGCCGGTGCCGGAGTGCGGGAAGCCGTTCGGCTGCAGGGGTGCGCCCCCTTGGTACGGCGGCACCTTGAGGCGGGCCACCGCGCCGCCCGCCAGCGCACCGCCACGGAGGAAGCCGATCGGCACCGTGTCGTCCCGGTGGACGATCTGCTCCTTGAACTCCGCGGCGGGGGAGGGCAGCCCGGCCAGCACATCCGGCTCACCGCCCGCCTTGCGCGCCACCTCGTCCAGGGCCTTCTGCAACACGGTGAGGGGGGCGGCCTCGGTGGTCTCGGCGACGGCGTTGCGCAGCCAGATCTCCAGCGGCACCGAGCCGTCCACCAGCCGCTCCACCCGGTTCATCTCGTTGAGGTCGGAGTGCGCCTGGCGGCCGGGCGCCGGATGGAGCGGCAGCGTGCCGCGGTACCGGGGCATGACGCCGTCGAGCAGCAGCGGCCGCACCGAGGGATCGGCCAGCCCGGTCTCCACGGCGGCGTCCAGTACCTGGCGGATCTCGTCGGGCGTGAGATAGGCGGTCATCGGTCCTCAGGCCCCGCGGGGCCGCTCCCTTCCTCGTCCGTACGGCGGTGGGGCCCCGGCCCGCAGGCGGCGTGGTCCGCCGCACGGGCCCCGGTGCCCGCACCCATGGCCGCGGCCACCCCGGCGACGATCTCCCCGCTCCTGTCGGGCACGGCCAGCAGCCGCCGGGCGAGGGCGTCGAGGGTGCCGCGGTCCCGGGCCAGCCGCAGGATGCCGGCGATACCGGTGGGCGCGCCGCCGGCCGGCTGCCGGGACGGCCCCGCGGCCTCGTCCAGGATCTCCATCACCCGGCCCAGCAGCGCCGGTTGTCGGCCCGTCGCGCGGCGCATCGCCGCTCCCAGGGTGTCCAGCGTCTCGTCGTCGGCCGGCAGCCCCACCACCTCCAGCGCGTGGTCGAGCGCGCCGGGCGCCCGGTCGTAGATCTGCGAGGCGACCGCACGGACCAGCACCGGCCGGTCGGCCAGCACCGCGTCGGGCAACCGCCCCAGCCGCTCGGCGAGTTGGGCGTCCGCCTCCAGGTCGGCGCCGTCGGCGCCCGCCGTCAGCCGGGCGCGGGCCAGCAGTGCGCCCATCGCTTCGAGGTCCTGCCCCAGACCGACCGCGACATCCTCCGCCACCCGCAGCGCCCGGCCCGCACCCGTCAGGTCACCGGCCTCCTCCGCGAGCCGCGCGGAGAGCAGCAGCAGCTCCAGCCGGCGCTCCCCGCAGCCCGCGTGCTCCGTCGCGTCGATGGCGTCCGCCGCGGCCTCGCGGGCCTCCGCGAGCCGCCCGAGCCGGCTGAGGGCCTCGGCGAACAGGGCGTGCAGGGGGCTGCAGGGTGTCCAGGGCCGTCGTCTGCCGAGCCGTTCGAACGCCGCCTGGGCGTAGCCCTGCGCGAGCAGGTCCTCCACCTCGCGGGCCGCGATCCGTTCCCAGTCCTCCTGGTCGGCGCCGGCCGCGACCTGGTCGGGCGTGCCGCCGCCGAGCCGGGCCGTCAGCAGCCCCGCGGCCCGTGGCGTCATCTCCTGCTGCGCCCCGGCCAGGAACCGCTCGACGCCCGGCAGCCACCGCTCCTCCACGGAGCGCGGGTTCTCGTCGAGCCGCAGCCGGTGGTAGATCTCCTCGGCCCGTGCCTCCAGGCCGTCGCGTGCGGCGTAGTGCTCGACGGCGCGCCGCTCGACGGCGCGCATCACCTCGGTGCGGTCGGCGCCCGGCAGCCGCAGCATGATGGCGCGGACGTCGCCGCGGTAGCGCACCGCGTCCGGGCGGGCCGGCTCGACCAGGTCGAGGCGGCTGAACTCCGCGAAGAGCGCGCGGGCCGCCTCCGGGGTGGCGACCCGCAGTTCGCAGGGGCCGGCCAGCACCTCCTGGATGATCTCCGGGGTGATGACCCGGAGCACCAGCCCGGGGTGGGCGAGCCGGCGGACCTCCGCGTTGCCGATGTGGCTGAGGATGCGGTCGTAGAGAATCCCCTGCACCAGCAGCTGGTCGACCCGCCGGAAGACCTGGTGGCGGCGTTCGGGCAGGCTGCTGATCAGCTCGCAGGTCCGCTCGGCCCCGGCCCCGGCGAGGGTGGCGGCACGGGCGGCCAGTTTCAGACTGAGCGGATGACCGCCGACCCGGTCCGCCAGCGCCCGTGCCACCCCGGGGTCCTCGACCCCACAGGACGCCAGCAGGCCGACGGCCGCCTTCGGATCGAGTTCACCGAGTTCGATGTCGAGCGGCTCGACGGTCTTCGCCGGATGCTCGACCGGCGCCCGCCCGGACACGATCAGCCGCATCCGCGGATAGACGCTCTGGAACGAGAGGTAGATCGCCACCATCCGGCCCACCACCGGCGATCCGCGGTACTGCGCCTCCTCGAACGAGTCGACGACCAGCGCGAACGGCGGGTCCTCCGACTGCTCCCGGCCCCTGCGGTCCGCCACCGCCCGCCGCAGGACCCCGGCCAGTCGGCGGATCAGCTCGGTCTCCCGCCCGGCGGCCAGCGACTGGAACTCCTGCGAGGAACGGCGCCCCAACACGGCCCGGGTGGTGGCGAGTTCGTGCAGCTGGCTGACCCGCTCCTGCCCCTCCCGCTGGCTGCGGGCCGCCTCCTGGCACTCGTGCGCCAGCGCGTCCAGCTCGGTGCGGTGTGCCGGGAACTGGATGCCGAGCTGCCGGGCCGCCTCGGCGATCAGGGTCAGCGGCTCCTGGATGGAGAGGGTGGGCCGCTCGAAGTCGATATAGGCGAACGGGAAGCAGCCGGCCGGGTCGTGGACGCTGTCCAGCACGAACTTGGCGAGCAGGGTGGTCTTGCCCATCCCGCCGGGACCGTGCACGACGAGCGGGGGGACCGGCCCCGGGCGCTGGGGACCGTCCGGTTCCGCCCCGGCCGCCGCGGAACCACCGGACGGGTTCACATACTCCCGCAGCTCCGCGAGTTCGCGGGCCCGCCCCTGGAAGGGCGACCGTACGAGGCGCTCCAGGGGTTCGAGCAGCCGCGCCCGCTCCAGGGTGAGCTGGAGCTCCGCGGTGTCCGGCAGCCCGGTCATGCCCGGTACCCGCGAGAGCCACAGCACCGCCTGGAGGGCGTCGGCGAGTTCGTCGGTGGTCAGCCGGCCGGTCGTGGGCGGGCGGCCGGCGAGATAGTCCAGACAGAAGCGTTCCGGTCCGGGTTCGGGCGGCAGCTGGCCGAGTTGGCACTCCAGGGCGCGCCGGGCGGCGCCGGGCCCGGCCAGCCCGCGCAGCGCCGCCTCCCGGACCTCGGACTTGAGGGACCAGCCGGCCCGGTCCTGCGTCCCCAGGGTCGTGCAGTCGTCGACCAGCTCCAGGACCGCGTCGCCGGTGGCGGCCTCCGCACCGGGCAGCCGGAGCCGCTGGGGATCGAAACGGCTCAGCAGACAGGCCGCCTCCCGGTAGGCGCGGCGCGCGTCGGAGACCTCCGGGAGCCGCTCCTCACCGGTGTGCAGTTCGGCGCGCAGGCGGGCGACGAACAACTCCCGTGCCGCCGCGGCGTCCACCGGGGGATGCTCAGAGGGACCGGTAGACACGGATCGCCCCCTCCGCAGCCGTACAGAGCCTCCGCATATAGCCCTCGCGGTCCGCGCCGTTCGCTCCGGTGGCCTGCAGCACCTCGTGCACGGCCGCGTCCACGAGCGTGGCGATCGCGGACTCCCGAGGCTGCCCGGTACCGAGGCTCTCCGGCGGCGACTCGTGGAAGGCCTGGTCGAAGAAGGCCCGCAGATCCTCGGGTTCGGCGATCCGCGCGGTGTCCCAGGCGAGGTTTCCCCGCAGGTCGTACGGGAGTTGGCGCATCGACCGCCCGTACCCGAGGAGCACCAGCCGGGGCGCCTGGTCTCCGCGGGCGGCGGCGTGCTCGTAGATGGCCATACCGAGCTGTCCGATGAAGTCCCACACATCGGAGCTGGGGTCGAGCGTGTCGCACTCGTCGAGGACCAGCCAGAAGCGCTCCTCGACGGCGGTGGCCCGGCCGGCCACCCAGTGCGCGGCCTCGTCGACCGACGGCAGCGGGTCGTTGAGTTCCGTGGGGTCGATCGGTGCGGCGCCCTGCTGGGGATCGGCGACGAAGTCGGCCAGCCGCCGGACGACCTTGGCGGCGGTGGCGGTGCGCGACAGCGTCACCCGCACCGGACGGAACCCGTTGTGCTGGCCGATATGGCGGAGCAGGTTGTAGGTGTACGACCTGCCGCTGCCCGGTTCGCCGTCGACCAGCAGAATGAACGTGTGGGGGTCGGCGACGAACCGGCGCAGGGTCTCCCGCAGGTCCTGGCGGTTGATGAAGGCCTCGGTGCCGTTCTTCAGGACACAGGTGCGGAAGTTGTCCCGGGCGGCGTGCGCGCGGACGTCCTCCCGCAGCCGGGCCAGGAATTCCCCGGCCTTCGCGATGTCCGGAAGCACGGCCAGCCGGTCGACCGTGGTGAGGACCTCGACGAGACGCAGCTGCCCCTGGATGTCCGTGCGGGACCGGTGCACCAGCGTGCGGGCGTTGTCCGCGCTGACGTGCGTCAGCCGCAGCGCGCCGATGAACTCCGGCGGGAATCCGTACTGGGCGAGCTGGGAGTGCGGATCGGTGGTGTCGAGGAGATAGTTCCGCACCCAGGTGGTGACCAGGTCCCACTCCGTCTCGGTCAACGGCATACCGGCACCTACCCGGTACCGTCGAAGATCCGCTGGACCGGTGCCCTGACCTCGTGCTGCGACAGATAGGCGCTGATGCCGTGGTGGTTGCTGCTGTCGTTCGTGACCAGCAGATCGGTGATCCGCTCCTGCGGTGTGTACTCGGGGCGCAGGGTGTGGTCGAGGGCCACCAGGTCCCGCAGGTCCGAGGCGTTGTGCCAGGCCGCCACCCCGGCCGGGACGGCCGGCGGCCGCGTCAGATGGTCCTGCACCTCGGTGATCGCCAGCGGCGATCCGACGGTGACCAGCAGCTCCACCTCCCGCTGCTGCTCCCTCAGCACCTCGTAGGCGATGATCGTGCCCAGGCTGTGCCCGACCACCACCAGCGGGCCGCCGTCCACGTCCGCCAGCGTCTCCTTGACCACCTCGCGCATCGCCGGGCCCGCCCCGCCGAAGAAGTAGGCGTGCACGTCCTTGAAGGCGTGCCTGACCAGCAGCCGGAACACCGCCGTCCGGCCGGACCGGGGCAGCGGCAGCGTCTCCAGCGGAAGCTCCGTTCCGGGCTCCTCGGGTTCCTCGGCCCCGGCCATCGTGTCCGCGAGATACGTCATGTTCCGCAGCCAGTCGACCAGCGCGCTCTCGTCGGCCCCGGCCCGCCCCTCCAGCGCGATCTCCCCGGCCTCCAGCCGCGCTTCCCCCAGCGTGCGCGCCACGAAGTCCTCCGGCGGCTCCGCGCCGGCCCGTTCCGCGGTGGCCGGCAGCTCCTCGAAGGGCTCCGTCCGGCCCTCCAGGGGGTCCGGCCGGAAATCGGGGAGCGGCTCCGGGTAGCGCAGCGGCGCCCAGTACGCCATCCGCGACGCCTCGGCCATGTCCCGGCCGAACAGCGCCGTGTCCCACTGGGACTTGAGCAGCTCCGGGCGGACCTTGTTCCCGTTTCCGTGGACGTAGACGACCGTGGGGTGCATCGCTCGCGCCTCCCGGCTCAGTCGCGCCGCAGCACGATGTCGTCGTGCGAGGCGAGCCGCTTCCAGCGCTCGGCCGGGGCACGGACGACGGGCATCAGATCGGCCTCGGGCAGCGGCCCGAGGTCCAGCGAGGTCAGTTCGGCGACGTCGCGCACCGGCACCTGGAACGTCCGGAACGCGCCCAGCGGCGGCGGTGCGCCCGCCTGTGCCCCGGCCAGCGCCCGTTCCGCGTCCCGGGTCAGATCGGGGCTCTGGTCGAGGACGTACCCGGTGGCCGCCAGCGCGCCGTCCTGGAGGAACGCCGCCACCTTCCAGAAACGCAGCGGCACTTGGACGCCCCGGTAGGGCGGGTCGGAGTCGTGCAGCACCGGGCCGGTGAGGACGACGAGCTTGCGGTCGAAGTCGGCGGCGTGGTCGAGCAGGTAGTTCTCCAGGCCCTGCCACAGCTTCTTGCCCTGGTTGAAGACATCCGCCTGCGGGGCGGCGTTCGTGTAGTGGAAGGTGTCCTCGTTGGCCTGCTCCGCCTCCGCCGCCGTACCCCACACGGGGTCGAGCCGGCGCACCAGATGGCCCTTGTCCAGGGAGTTGTCGCGGTAGATGTCATTGCCCGCCTGGTGGGCCCGGTCCAGCCGCGGGTCGAACTGCCAGCTGCTCTCCCGCGGTACGTGCACCAGCAGACGCCGGCCGTCGACGCACACCGCGGTGGCCGCCGCCATCCGGCGGTCCGGGCGCAGCACCACGGTGAAGTGGGTGTAGGGCAGCACCACCGTCTCGACCTCGGGGCGGCTGGGCATCGGCAGCGGTACCGGCACACCGAGGAACTGCTCGTCATAGCCCGCCCGGTCCGCCAGGGGCGGCCGGGACGTGGTCCCGGCCGTCGCGCCGGCGGCCCGTGGGGAGTCGGATGGGATCATGTGATAACCGCTTCCCGGTGGTGCGGACCGCCGATCGGTGCCCACCGCGAAGCCACTCGAACAGCCGGGCGGCGCGGCGGCGCCCCGCCTCCGGCGGGACCGTTCAGGCGGTTCGGCGCGGCGCCGCGTTCGGACGCCGACGGGCCACGGAACGCATCCTGGCGTTGCCCCCACCGCGCGCTAAGGAGTTCCCATGGCCACCGGCCGTTCCCTCCACCTCGGACTCAACCGGGTCGACGCCGCGAAATACGGCGGCTGGGACGGCGAACTCGTCGCCTGCGAGAACGACGCCCACGCCATGGCCCGGCTGGCCGGCGACGCCGGGTTCGACGCGACCCTCCTGCTCACCGCCGAGGGCACCGTACGGCGGATGACCGCCGAGCTGCGCACGGCGGCCAAGGCCCTCAGGAGCGGCGACATCCTGCTGTTCACGTACTCGGGCCACGGCGGCCAGATCCCCGACACGGCGGGTTCCGACGAGGAGCCGGACGCCTTCGACGAGACCCTGGTGCTCTACGACCGGGAGTTCCTCGACGACGAGCTGCACCGGGAATTCAGCCGCTTCGCCGAAGGGGTACGGATTCTGGCCCTGCTGGACTGCTGTCACAGCGGTACCGGTATCGAGGTGCGCGAGGTCCTCAGCCCCGAGGCCATGGAGGAGCAGTTCCAGACCCGCGACCCCGGCCGGATCGAGCACACCGCCCGGCTGATGCCGGTGGTCCGGCAGCACGAGATCTACCAGCGGGACAAGGAGTTCTACCAGGAGATCCAGCGCGACCTCGCCGCGCACAAGCGTCATACGGGGGAGGCGGACGCTCTGCTGATCTCCGCCTGCCAGGACAATCAGCTGGCCTCCGACGGCGAGATCAACGGCAAATTCACCGGAACCCTGCTGGACGTCTGGAACGGCGGGACATTCCGCGGCGACCATCGCTCCTTCCATCGCGACATCGTGCGCAACATGCCGCCCACCCAGAGCCCCAACCTCCATGTGTCCGGCCGTCCCGGAGAGGCGTTTCTGGCCCAGCGGCCTTTCACGGTGTGACGGAATGCGGGGGAGGGGATACCGGCGGAGCGCCGGACGGCGGTCCTGCCGAACACGGCGGACGGGACGCCGCCGAGGCGCGCGTCCCGTCCCTTTCTCCGTTGTTGAGGCGTCCGCTCTCCCGGCCCCGCTCAGTCGGCGGGGTAGATGTCTCCGCTGGCCATTCCGCTTTCCTGTTCGCTCTGGGAACGGAGCCTGAGTGCCTTCTCCTGGAGCCGCTTCCGCTCCTCCGGGTCACCGGCCCGCTCGGCGGCCGCCTGCAGTTCCTGGGCCTTGTCACGCATCTGCTGGATTCGTGCGCGTGATTCTCCTGATGCGCTCATGATCTGTCCTTGGACGAGGTGTGGAGAGCTGCATTTCCCAGCTAATCAGGGTCGACGGGCCTTGGCACCTCGACGGTCACGCTCCGTGCGGGCCGATATCGCGGCGTCATTCGGAAAGGGGCCGCCGGACGCGGCACGCCCGGGCGTCCCGGCGTGTCTCCTCCGGATGGCCTTCCTGAATGGCGAGAGCGGCCAATAGGGACGTTGGCTGAACCACAGCACGCTCACAGTCCGCCGAGTGTCAGCGCTTTCTGGTGTTTGACGCTCCCCTCGTTCAGTGGAGTTTCTCCATGACATCCGAACCAGCTCTTTGTGGGGGCGACGCCGAACTGTCCTCGACAGAACCCGGCGAGCACTTTCCGCCCATGACCCCTGAGAAAAACTCGGCCCGCACACTTCTGTGGGAGGCGGTGACCCACCGGCCACTGGAGGAAGTCGCCGCCCTTGTGGAGCGGCTCAAGCGCAGCGGCGACGTTCCCAACCCCGGCGACGAGGCCCTCCGCATGGCGGTCGTGTCCCGTCCGGTGAGCGAGGTCGCCGCGCTCTTCGACATGCTCCGCGCCACCCCGCACACCGCCGAATCGAGCCAGGACGCGCTGCGCGCGGTGGCCGTCGACCGGTCCGTGGAGGAGGTCGCGCAGCTCATCGAGCTGTTCGACCGGACGAACGGCGGCGCCGAGGTCCACGGCCTCGTCGACCAGTTCCCGCCCGGCCCCGGAGGGCACGGCGGACTGGGCGGCCCCGCCGGCCCCGGTGACCTGCTCGAACCGGAGCGCACCGCGTCCATGCACGTGCTCGACCCCGACGTCCGCCCCCTGGGCCGCGACGGGCAGTCGCTCTACCACGCGCAGAACGACGCCGGGATGAACCAGCAGCCCAGCCGTCCCCCGTGGGCCCAGCAGCGGCCCGCCGGCGCCATGCCGCAGGGCGGTCCGCGCTGGGCGCCCGCGGACGAGGAGCCCCGCCAGCCCGGCTACGCGGTGCCCGGCGTGCTCCGGTCCGTGCTGCGCTGGCCCGCTGCCCTGGCGCTGGCGCTGTGCGGCCTGAGCCATCTGCCGGCGAACTCCTCGCACCTCCAGGGCGCCCAGGCGACCGCCGGGCTCTCGATGGCCATCGCCGTCGTCTACCTGCTGCTGGCCGGCTGGCTGGCGATGCACGACACCGCCCTGGTCTGGACGGTGAGCGCCGCCGCGGCGATGATCATCATCGCCCTGCACGCGCTGTCCCGGGCCGGGGTCTTCGCCCCGCTCGGCAGCGGACTGGGGGAGACCGGCATGTGGCCCGAACTGCTCGCGGTCGGGCTGGCGATCGTCAGTGCCGGGCTCGCGGGTGCGGCGCTGCTCTACCGCCCGCGCCGGGTGGGCGCGGCCGCCGCGCGCGCGTGACCCCCGACGCACAGCGGCCGTCACGGGCGCGGGCCGGGACCCTGACCTGGGTGTCCCGGCCCGCGCCCGTGCCCGGGTGTGTCAGCGGCGCGGGCGTACCGGCCCCGGGGTGTGCGCTCAGTCCTTGCCCGAGTACCGGTGCAGCACCCAGAAGGGCAGTGCGAACCAGCAGAGCATGAACCACACGACGAGCCCGACGACGATCCAGGGCACGTCCTCGTCGTCCATGGCGATGCGCAGGATCAGCAGCAGTGCGGAGGCCACCGTCGCCAGCAGCAGCACGATCCCCACCATGGCCAGCCGCCCCGCCCAGAGCACCGTCTCCGGCTTCAGCCGGTGACCGGCGACCAGCCGGTGGAAGGTCACCGTCCCGACCAGCGCGCCGGTCGTGGCCGCCCCCAGCAGGACCGTCACCACGTAGATGGTCCGGTCGGTCGGGCCGAGGGTGGTGAAGCGCGGGGTGAAGACGACGGTGAGCAGGAAGCCGAAGAGGATCTGCACACCGGTCTGGATGACCCGTACCTCCTGCAGCAACTCGCTCCACCGCCGGTCGGCACGCTCCTCCGGCGACTCGTGCCGCCCCTCGGCCGTGTCACGCGGGCCCAGCGCACCCATGAGGAGACCTACCGCGGCTTGTCGGTACGGAAGGCCAGCTCGTTGTCCTCCACCTCGACGCGCACCTCGTCCCCGGACGACAGCGCACCGTCGAGCAGCAGCCGCGACAGCATGTTGTCGATCTCGCGCTGGATGGTGCGCCGCAGCGGCCGGGCCCCGTACTCGGGCTGGTGGCCGCGATGGGTGAGCCAGTCCACGGAGCCGGGGGTGAACTGCACGGCGATCTCCTGGGCGTGCAGCCTGCGCCGGGTCCCGTCGAGCAGCAGCTCGGTGATCTGCCGCAGCTGATCGTCGGTCAGCCGGCGGAAGACGATGATCTCGTCGAGCCGGTTCAGGAACTCCGGGCGGAAGTGTTCGCGCAAGGAGCTGAGCGCCCGCTCCCGCGCGCCGTCACCGGCCTCCGCCCCCGAGATGTCCGGGCCGAAGCCGAGCACGCCGCGGCCGCCGCTGAGCGCGTCCGAGCCGAGGTTGCTGGTCATCACGATGACGGTGTTCTTGAAGTCGACGGTGCGGCCCTGGGAGTCGGTCAGATGCCCGTCGTCGAGGACCTGCAGCAGCATGTTGAAGACATCGGGATGGGCCTTCTCCACCTCGTCGAGCAGCAGCAGCGAGTACGGGTGGTGGCGCACCGCCTCGGTCAGCTGGCCCGCGTCCTCGTGGCCGACGTACCCCGGCGGCGCGCCCACCAGCCGGCTGACGGTGTGCCGCTCCTGATACTCGCTCATGTCCAGCCGCACCATGCGCTCCTCGCTGCCGAACAGCGCCTCGGCGAGCGCGCGGGCCAGTTCGGTCTTGCCCACGCCCGTCGGGCCGAGGAAGAGGAAGCTGCCGATCGGGCGTTCGGGGTCGGAGAGTCCGGCCCGCGAGCGCAGGATCGCGTCGGAGACGGCGGTGACCGCGTCGTCCTGGCCGATCACCCGGGTGTGCAGCTGCTCCTCCAGCTTGAGCAGCCGCTCCTTCTCCTCCTGGGTCAGACTGCTCACCGGCACACCGGTCTGCCGCGACACGATCTCCGCCACGTCCTCCGCGGTGACCTGCACGATGTGGCAGTCGCTCGGCGGCTCCGCCTGGCCCGCCCCGATCCGCGCGGTCAGGTCGGCGATCCGGTCCCGCAGCTCGGTGGCCCGTTCGTACTGCTCCGCCGCGACCGCCTGGTCCTTGTCCCTGACCAGCTGCTCCACCTCGCGTTCCAGGTCCCGTACGTCGGTGGCCTTGGCGCCGGACCGCAGCCGGACGCGGGCGCCCGCCTGGTCGATCAGGTCGATCGCCTTGTCGGGGAGGAAGCGGTGGGCGATGTAGCGGTCCGACAGCTCGACGGCCGCCAGCAGCGCCTCCTTCGTGTAGCGCACCTGGTGATGTGCCTCGTAGCGGTCCTGCAGGCCGCGCAGGATCTCCACCGTGTCGGAGATGCTCGGCTCGGGCACCAGGATCGGCTGGAAGCGGCGGGCGAGCGCGGCGTCCTTCTCGATGTGCCGCCGGTACTCCTCCAGGGTGGTGGCGCCGATGACGTGCAGCTCCCCGCGCGCGAGGGCGGGCTTGAGCATGTTGCTCGCCTCCAGCGAACCGCCGTCCCCGCTGCCGCCGCCGGCCCCGACCACCGTGTGCAGCTCGTCGATGAAGACGAGCAGCGCGTCGGTGTGCGCGCGGACCTCCTCGATGATGGCGTTCATCCGCTCCTCGAAGTCGCCGCGGTAGCGGGTGCCGGCGAGCACGGCCGTCAGGTCCAGGGCGACGACCCGGCGCCCCGACAGGGTCTCCGGGACGTCCCCGTCGGCGAGCCGCTGGGCCAGGCCCTCCACGATCGCCGTCTTCCCGACCCCCGCGTCGCCGACCAGCACCGGGTTGTTCTTCCCCCGGCGGGAGAGCACCTCGATGGTCTGCTCGATCTCCTCGCCGCGGCCGATGACCGGGTCGATCCGCCCCGCCCGCGCCAGGTCGGTCAGATCGCGGCTGTACTTGTCGAGCGTCGGGGTGTCGTGCTTCGGGGCGGCACCGTGGTCGGGGCCCACGTGGGGCGCGCCGTGGCCGCCCTGCGGCGTGGCCTGCGGCTCGAAGTGGGCGAGGTTCAGAATCCGCCCCGCCGCCGAGTCCGGATTGGCCGCCAGGGCGTCCAGCACATGTTCCGGACCGATGTACGAGGCACCGTTGTCCCGCGCCAGTTCGTGCGCGCTCAGCAGCGCCCGCTTGACCGCGGGCGTCACGGCGACGCTGGACTGCTTCGGGCCCGAACCGGCGGCGCGGTCGATCTCGGCCGCCAGCGCGTCGGGGTCAGCGCCCGCGTGCTGGAGCATGCTGCGCGTCGGTTCGGACGCCAGGGCGGCCCGCAGCAGATGTTCGGTGCCGAGTTCGGGGCTGCCGTGCTCGGCGGCGTAGGCGGCCGCCGAGGTCACCAGATCCCGGGCGGGGGCGCTCATCATGCGCGCGATGTCCGCCTGCCGGGGCATGTGCTGCCCCTGCTCGCCGTCCGTGGACTGCGCGGAACCGAAGAAGCGCGCGAGGAAGTCACCGAACGGGTCCGGGCCGTAACCCTCCGGACCCATGAATCCGTTGCTCATGTGTGTCCGTTCCGCTGTCACGGCGCTGCCGCGACATGCTGCCTGGTGGGGTGGCTGGTTGCCGGTGTCCCGTGTGCCCGCCCCGCCGGGTGTCCGGGAGGCGCGGGGCGGCCTGTCGTACACGGCTCCACTGCTTCAGGATCAGGGCCCGGAACTCCTTCCGCACCCGGGCCCGTCGGCACCGCCGTCACAGCTCCCCGTGGAGATGGGTCAGATCGGTGGTGAGGGCGTCGAGCCAGATCACCGAGTCGAGGAGCAGCGCGGCGGAGAGGGCGCGGGTCTCCGTGTCGGGGCTGTGGCGCGGGACGGCCGGCGCGACCGCCAACAGGGCGCGGATGTCGAGCGGTTGCGGATGGTCCCCTGGCGTGCCGCGGTCCGTGCCGAGGTGCTGGCCGAGGGACCGGTAGTCGTCGGCCGCCCGGCCGGCGGAGTGCCGCAGCCAGGCGCCGACCTCCTGTGAGGCGATCCGGCCGGGGCGGCCGGGCAGCTGCCGCTCCCCGCGCCGCGCGTCCGTCCCGGCGACCAGCAGCGCGGGCCAGTCCGGCTGCGGTCCGTCGTCCCGGGGTTCGCACTGGTACTGGGCCAGGCTCTCCTGCGCGAGGCTGAGGGCACGGTTGAGGGCGAGGACATCGGTGTGGCCGGAGCGTTCGACGACCCGCGCGGTGGTGTGCCCGATGGCGTCGGCGATGGCCGAGCACAGGCCCGCCATGCTTCTGCGCACCTCGCTGCCCGCGCCCCGTGGCCAGGCCACCAGCCCGCAGGTCAGCCCGATCACGCTGCCGACCAGCACATCCACCAACCGGACCGGGGCCAGCTGCCAGGTGACCGGGGAGACCTGCGCGAACAGCGTCGCCACGACGAGGGTGAAGCCGCCCTGCGCCCAGGCCAGCCCGCGCAACGGCCCCGCGGTGAACGCCACCAGCATGACCACCGGCAGCACCACGGCGTACACCGTGTCCCGGTCGTGGACCAGCGCCAGCATCCCGCCGGCCAGCACCGCGCCGATCAGCGTCCCGGTCAGCGCCTGCCGGACCGCGGACCGGGTCTCCAGGCTGGTGGTACGGGTCAGGGTGAGCGTGGCGAGCAGCACCCAGAAGCCGTGCTGGAGGTCGAGCAGCCCGGCGATGGCACGGGCCGCGGCCAGCCCCAGCGCGAACCGGCAGGCGTTCTGGAAGATCACCGAGCGGGGGGTGAGGTGCATGGTCAGCCGCTGCCACCACAGCTGGAGCGGGCGGGCCCGTGCGTAGGCGAAGGTGTGGCCGGCCGGGTTCTGTTCCACGGAGCGGTCGCCGAACATCAGCCGGGTGGCCAGGACGAGGACGACCGCGCAGTCGGCGGCCTGTACCACCTGGGACCGGCGGCGCAGATAGACCAGCCGGTCGTCGGTGCTGAGCCGCTGCAGGGTGTCCACGGCCCGGTGGGCGCGGACCGGGGCCAGCTCCTCCTGAAGGGCCGTGGCGGACGGCCCCTCGCCGGGCCGCAGCCGCTTCCCCCGCCGCAGCGCGTCCGCGGCACCGCGGGCCGCGCCGCTGATGCCCTCCAGCAGCACCACCGTCTCCGGCTGGTACCGCTGGTGCGGCCCGGCCCCGGTGTGCAGGGCGTCCAGCCGGGCCAGCAGGGTGCGGACGGCCTCGGAGGCGTGCGCCATCGCCTTGTGCGGGAGGGTGGGGGAGGCGGGCCGGTCGGCGGACGGCACACAGGAGGGACGGAGCGCCTCCCCGGCCCGGTGCGCGGTGGCCAGCGCTGTTTCGGGTGGTGGCCCGCCGTGGTGGTCGGCCAGCCGGGCGGCCGCGTCGGCGGCGTCGGCCAGCAGCCGGCGGTAGGACGGGGTGTCCGGTTCGGGCATCAGGAAGCGCTGGGCCAGCGCGAGCAGGACCGCTCCCAGCAGGAAGCCGGACAGCCGCTGACCCAGCGTCTCCGGGGCGTACGGCGGGAAGCACGGCAGGATGTAGAGCAGTTGCATCCCGGGTGCCGCTCCGGCGATCCGCGGTCCGGTGGTGCCCGCGTACGCCACCATGAAGCCGATGACGAGCATGCCGACGACGGCCGTCCAGGTCCGGACGGCGAGCAGGGTGCCCAGGGTGATCAGCACGAGCCCGGCGGGGAGCGCGGTGAGCACGGTCGCCGCGCGCTGCCGCCCGGAGCCGGGAATCCGCGCCAGCGCACCGAGCGACACCACGGTGAAGGTGGCGTAGACGGACATGACGAGCAGGCCGAGCCCGTAGCGGCAGAGGTAGAACGCGGCGCAGGAGGCGGCCGTCACCCGCACCGCGTTGCCGACCACCGTGTGGTGCGCCCGCACTCCGTCTCTGCCGCGCTCCAGCAGTCCGCGCAGCCCGGCGCCGCCGGCCGCGCGCCGCGGCCCGGACCCCGGAGAAGCTCCCTGCTGCGGGCTCACCTCTCCACTATTGGCCAGCGGGTCCGGGTCCGCACCGCGCGGCCCCCCCCGGCCGCCGCCACGCGTGACACCCGCCACCCGTCTCCCGCCCGCCCGGCGGCGCCCCGGCACGCGCCGGGACCGCCTCCCCGAGGTGTTTCCAACAGACATAGCTCTGTCAGGAATGCCACGAAGCGGAGCGGGAGTTGGCGACCGGCGGCGGCGCGGGGGGACCGGCACGGACCGTAGGATGCGGCACGTGACGGACAAGAGGGCGGACGCCGTGGACACCGCGACCGGCGAAGACGGGCCACCGGCGCTGCCGGCGACCAGTTGGGCGGTGCTGGGGCTGCTCTCCTTCGGCGAGGAGCTGTCCGGCTACGACCTGAAGAAGTGGTCCGACTGGTCGCTGCGGCTCTTCTACTGGAGCCCGTCGTTCAGCCAGATCTACGGCGAGCTGAAGCGTCTGGAGAAGGTCGGCTACCTCAGCTCGCGGATGGTCGCCCAGGAGACCGGCAACCGCGACAAGCGGGTCTATGTGATCACCGACGCGGGCCTGGCGGCGGTGCGCCACTGGGCACGCGAGGCGCCCGTGGAGCCGCCCGTCCTCAAGCACGGGGTGATGCTGCGGATGTGGCTGGGACATCTCCTGGAGGCCGACCGGATGCGGGACGTGCTGGGCCGGCACCGGGAGTACGCGGAGACCATGCGGCAGCGCGCCGAGGGCGACGCCGAGGAGACCGCCGGCGAGGAGGCCTGGGCCTATCCCGCACTCGTCATGAAGTGGTCGGAGCGCTACTACGCCGCCGAACGGGACCTGGCCGACGCCATGCTGGCCGATCTGGCCGAGCGGGACCGGCGGCTCCCGTAGCGCGTGTCCGCGGGGATCACCCCGTCAGCACGCGGGCGCGACAGTCGGCCGGGGTGCCCCAGGCGTCCCGCAGTGGCCGTGCCTTGCGGAGCCACAGTGAGAGGTCCAGCTCCTCCGTGTAGCCGAGGGCGCCGTGCAACTGGAGCGCGGTCCGCGCCGCGGCGTACCCGGCCTCGCCCGCCGCGACCTTCGCCGCCGCCACCTCCCGGCCCGCCGACGGGACCCCCGCCGCCACCGCCAGGGCCGCCGCCCGCACCAGCGGCTCGGCGAACTCCAGCCCGATGAGGGTGTCCGCCAGCCGGTGCTTGACCGCCTGGAACGAGCCGACGGCCACCCCGAACTGGGTGCGCTGCCGGACGTAGGAGACGGTCGCCGTCAGCAGGGCGCGGCCGAGTCCGAGGGACTGCGCGGCGGTGGCCAGCCGCGCGACCTCGACGGCGTACCCGGCGGCCGCGGTCACCGCCGGGCCCCGGGCCACCACCGTGCCGCCGAGCGGCCGGGCCGCCCGCCGGGCCGGGTCGAGGGCGCGCTGCACCGGGCCGTGAGCCTCGGTAAGGGACACCGTGTCGCCCCGTACGACGAACACGGCGTCGGCGGCATCCGCGTCCAGCGCGTACGGGTCCGCCCCGGCGCACAGACTGATGACGGCCTCGCCCGCGGAGATCCGCGGCAGCCACTCCCCGGCCGCCGCGTCCGCGCCGAGCCGCTCCAGGAACACGGCCGCCGCCACCGTCTCCGCCAGCGGACCGGGAACGGCATGGCGTCCCAACTCCTCGAAGGAGAGCGCGAGTTCGACCGGCAGCAGGCCCGACCCGCCGTGCCGCTCCGCGACGGCCAGCCCGAACACCCCCGCCTCCGCGATCCGCGCCCACAGCGCCCGGCCGGGACGGTGCTCCCCGGCCGCCCAGGCCCGCACCACGGCCGGTGTGCCGGACGCCCCGAGCAGGCCGTCCAGCGTCCGCGCGAACTCCCGCTGCTCGGCGGTCAGGAGGAACCGCATCACCGGCGTCCCTTCGGCAGGCCGAGCAGCCGCTCGGCGATGATGTCGCGCTGGATCTCGTTGGTGCCGGCATAGATCGGCCCGGCGAGCGAGAAGGTGTAGCCCTCGGCCCATCTCCCGTGCGTGGGCGCCTCGTCGGCGTCATCGGCGAGCGCCCCGTACGGGCCGAGCAGGTCCAGGGCGGTCTCGTGCAGGGCGAGATCCAGCTCGGACCAGAAGACCTTGTTCAGACTCGACCCGGCGCCGAGGTCCTCCTCGCCGGCGGCGAGCCGGGAGGCGTGGGCGTAGGTGAAGAGCTGATAGGCGCGGGCGCCGATCCACGCGTCGGCCACCCGCTCGCCGAGAGCCGGCCCGGCCCCCTCGGGGGCCTCCCGCCACAGCGCGGCCAGCCGCTCGGCGGCCGCGGAGAAGCGGCCCGGACTGCGCAGCGTCAGACCGCGTTCCCGGCCGGTGGTGCTCATCGCGATCCGCCAGCCCTGCCCCGGCTCGCCGATGACGTCCGCGTCGGGCACGAAGACCTCGTCGAGGAAGAGTTCGGCGAAGGCGGGCTTGCCGTCGAGGCGGCCGAGGGGACGCACCGTCACGCCCGGCGCGTCCAGCGGGAACATCAGATAGCTGAGCCCCTGGTGCGGCCGGGCGGTGTCCGGGTCGCTGCGGAACAGCCCGAAGGCGCGGTCGGCGAACGCGGCCCGCGACGACCAGGTCTTCTGCCCGCTCAGCAGCCAGCCGCCGTCGGTCCGTACGGCGGCCGAGCGCAGCGACGCCAGATCCGAGCCCGCCTCCGGCTCCGACCAGGCCTGCGCCCAGACGACCTCACCGCGCGCCATGGGGCCGAGCACCCGGGTGCGCTGCTCCTCGGTGCCGTGCTCGAACAGGGTCGGGGCGAGCAGGCTGATCCCGTTCTGGCCGACCCGGCCCGGGGCGCCCGCGGCGTAGTACTCCTCCTCGAAGGCCAGCCACTGCCAGAGCGAGGCGCCCCGGCCGCCGTACCGCTCGGGCCAGGTGACGACCGACCAGCGGTCCGCGGCGAGTTCGTGCTCCCACTCACAGTGGGCGGCGAACCCGTCGGCGGTCTCCAGCGACGGCAGGGGAGTGGCGGGTACGTGCGCGGCGAGCCAGGCGCGGGCCTCGGCCCGGAACTCCTCCTCCGCGGCGGTGAAGGCGAGGTCCATCAGGCGACCGCCCCTGCCGGGCAGGGGAGTTGCCCGTCGTGCCGGGGCCTTGTGGGGTGGGCAGCGGGCATCGCCATCGGCCTCCTTCTCTAACAAGTGTTTGGTAGGTTAACGTAGCGCCATGAGCAGCGTCGAGGCCCCGCTGGAGGCTCACGTATGACACCGCCCCCGTACGTGCCCGGCCACCATCTGCTCGACGGCCGGACCGCCGTCATCACCGCGGCCGCCGGAGCAGGCATCGGCGGCGCCACCGCCCGCAGATTCCTGGAGGAGGGCGCCCGGGTCGTCCTCGGCGACGCCCATGCGCGCCGCCTGCGGGAGTCCGCGGCGGCGCTCGCCGCGGAGTTCGGCGACGGCACGGTGGCCGCCCTGCCCTGCGACGTCACCGACGAGGACCAGATCAACTCCCTGCTGGAGCTGGCGGAGGAGCGTCACGGACGGCTCGACATCGTGGTCAACAACGCCGGGCTCGGCGGCACCGCCGACCTCGTCGAGATGACCGACGCGCAGTGGACCAAGGTCCTCGACGTCACCCTGAACGGCACCTTCCGCTGCACCCGGGCAGCCCTGCGCCGGATGAAGGCCACCGGCGACGGCGGAGTGATCGTCAACAACGCCTCCGTCGTCGGCTGGCGCGCCCAGCGCGGCCAGGCCCACTACGCCGCGGCCAAGGCCGGGGTGATGGCACTGACCCGCTGCGCCGCCATGGAGGCCGCCGCCTACGGCGTCCGCGTCAACGCCGTCTCGCCCAGCCTCGCCCTGCACCCGCATCTGGTGAAGGTGACCACGCCCGAGCTGCTCGCGGAGCTCACCGAGCGCGAGGCGTTCGGGCGCTACGCCGAACCCTGGGAGGTCGCCAACGTCATCGTCTTCCTGGCCGGCGACTACGCCTCGTACATGACCGGCGAGACGGTGTCGGTCAGCTCCCAGCACGCCTGACCCCCGGCCCGACGACCCGTACGCGACACCACCCCCCGCCCGGTGCCGTACCGCCCCGAGCAGCGCGCCGCCCGCACCCGTCCGCGGAGGCCTTGCGGAACCGGCCGGCACCTCCGCAGAATCTGACCAGGGAGACCCCCATGCCCGAGGCCTACATCGTTGACGCGGTCCGCACCCCGGTCGGCAAGAAGGGCGGCGGTCTGTCCGCCGTCCACCCCGCCGACCTGGGCGCCCATGTCCTGACGGCGCTGATGGCACGCACCGGCGCCGACCCGGCGGCCGTCGAGGACGTCGTCTTCGGCTGCCTGGACACGGTGGGACCGCAGGCCGGGGACATCGCCCGGACGTGCTGGCTGGCCGCCGGACTGCCCGAGGAGGTGCCGGGCGTCACGGTCGACCGGCAGTGCGGCTCCTCCCAGCAGGCCGTCCACTTCGCCGCCCAGGGCGTGCTCTCCGGCACCCAGGACCTGGTGGTCGCGGGCGGCGTGCAGAACATGTCGCAGATCCCGATCGCCTTCGCCAGCCGCCAGGCCGCCGCCCCGCTGGGACTGACCGACGGCCCGTTCGCCGGCTCCGAGGGCTGGCGAGCCCGCTACGGCACGGCGCCCGTCAACCAGTTCCACGGCGCCGAACTCATCGCGGACCAATGGCAGATCTCCCGCGCGGACATGGAGGAGTTCGCGCTCCGTTCGCACCGGCGCGCCGTCCGCGCCATCGACGAGGGCCGCTTCGACCGCGAGCTGCTCCCCTACGGGGACGTCACCACCGACGAGGGGCCCCGGCGCAGCACCTCCCTGGAGAGGATGGCCGGACTGCCGCCGGTCGTCGAGGGCGGCCGGCTGACCGCGGCGGTCTCCTCCCAGGTCTCCGACGGCGCGGCCGCCATGCTCCTGGCCTCCGAGCGGGCGGTGGCCGAGCACGGACTCCGCCCGCGCGCCCGGGTCCACCAGCTGACGGTGCGCGGCGAGGACCCGATCCGGATGCTGTCCGCACCGATCCCGGCGACGGCCCACGCGCTGAAGAAGGCGGGCATGACGATCGGCGACATCGATCTGGTCGAGATCAACGAGGCGTTCGCGCCCGTGGTGCTGGCCTGGCTCAAGGAGACCGGGGCCGATCCGGAGCGGGTCAACGTCAACGGCGGCGCCATCGCCCTCGGCCATCCGCTCGGCGCCACCGGTGTCCGGCTGATGACCACCCTGCTGCACGAACTGGAGCGCACCGGCGGCCGGTTCGGGCTGCAGACCATGTGCGAGGGCGGCGGCCAGGCCAACGTCACGATCATCGAGCGTCTCTGACGCCCCACGGGAGGGCGCCGCCGCGGCCCGGCCGGAACCCGCTCCGGCCGGACCGCGACAGCCGCTCAGCGCGGTGCGGCCGGCGGCAGCGCGGCCAGCGTCTGCTGCGCCTCGGCCATGATCCGGCCGACGAGTTCCGCGCACGACGGCAGATCCTCGATCACCCCGGCGACCTGCCCGGAGGCCATCACCCCCAGATCGGTGCGCCCCTCGACCATCGACGCCTTGAGCAGCATCGGCGTGTTGGCCGCGAGTAGCACCTGGCTCCAGGAGAGGTCCCTGCCGTGCCGCATCGCCAGGCCGTCCCGGACCATCTGACCCCAGCCCAGGCCCGACAATTTCCGGAACGACGCGGCATGGCGCACCGCCCGGACCAGCGCGGCGCCGCGCCCGGACCGCTCCAGCGCCTCGACCAGCTCGCTGCGCAGCATCCGGTGCGGCAGACCGTCCACCTTCGTGGTGACGGTGACGTCCTGGACAGCCGCCGCCAGATAGCGGGCCTGGACGGCCGGCGGCACGGTGCTGTCGGACGTCAGCAGGAAGCGGGTGCCCATCGCGACCCCGGCCGCGCCGTACGCCAGCGCCGCGACCAGGCCGCGCCCGTCGAAGAAGCCGCCCGCGGCGATCACCGGGATGTCGACCGTGTCCACGACCTGCGGGAGCAGCACGGACGTGGCGATGCTCCCGGTGTGTCCGCCGCCCTCCCCGCCCTGGACGACGACCGCGTCCGCGCCCCAGGCCGCGACCTTCTCGGCATGGCGGCGGGCCCCGACGGACGGGATGACGACGATCCCCGCGTCCTTGAGCCGGGCGATCAGCTCGGGGGAGGGGGCCAGTGCGAACGAGGCGACGCGTACGCCCTCCGCCACCAGGAGGCGCACCCGCTCCGCCGCGTCGCCCGCGTCGGCCCGCAGGTTGACCCCGAACGGCGCGTCCGTACGGGACTTGACCTCGCGTACCGCCGACCGCAGCTGCTCCACGGTCATGGTGGCCGAGGCGAGGATGCCCAGGGCGCCTGCCTCGGCCGTCGCCGAGACCAGCCGGGGCCCGGCCACCCATCCCATGCCGGTCTGTACGAGGGGATGGCGCACCCCGACGAGCCGGGTCAGCGCCGTGTCGATCCCGGAGGTGGCCGTCATACCGGCGGCACCTCGCGGTCGCGCCGTCCGTCCGGGTCGATGACCGTGCGGATCAGCCGCAGTTCGGTGGCGGTGGGCTCCCGGGTGCAGGGCACCTCGTCGGGCAGGACGAGCGGGAAGCCGGTGGCCGCCT
Organism: Streptomyces sp. NPDC001219; assembly: GCF_053597915.1. NCBI lineage: Bacteria > Bacillati > Actinomycetota > Actinomycetes > Kitasatosporales > Streptomycetaceae > Streptomyces > Streptomyces sp. NPDC001219. The sequence goes on from NZ_JBSFJF010000044.1 coordinate 59,170, forward strand.
GGACCTCCGCGGCCGTCACACCGGGGTGTATGGAGACGAGCCGCATGGTCCGGTCCGGGGTCGCGAAGTCGAGGACGCCGAGGTCGGACACCACCCGCGGAAGGCGGTGGTAGCGGGTCGCGGACGGGCCGGCGGCGGCCGCGCTGTCGTACCCCACCCCGCTGATCATGTCGACCTTCTCGACGAAGACCCGCCGGGAGTGCTTCGGCACCCAGTAACTCACCGGGTTGTTCAGGGTGTTGACGGGTGCGCCGCGTACTCCGAGGAGCTGGCGGGCGGGCCGGTGCCAGTCGCCGATGCAGGAGATGTTCTGGTTGCCGAAGCGGTCGAGCTGACTGGCGCCCATCATCACATGGCGCCGGCCGCCGGTGACCATGGTGAGATGCCGGCGGTAGGGAAGCCAGCCCTCGGCCGTCCCGTCGGGGCCCACGAGCATCGCCTCGCCGTCGGTGAGCAGCAGATCGGGGGAGAAGGTGCGCTGGGCGAGCCGGGCGCCGATCGACGGGATCAGGCCCATCGGACTGGCGAGCACCTCGCCGTTGTCGCGCCAGGCCTCGGCGCAGGCGATCACGCAGTACTCGGCGCGGGTGGTGGTCGTCCGGCTCACGTCTGCTCCTCGTGCCAGGTCTGGACCGCGGACTGGTAGGACTTCTCGTCCCCGGACAGGAACCGCTCGGCGAACTCCGGCCAGGGCGTGCTCGCGTACAGCTTCTGGAAGGCCTCGTCGCGGCCGTAGTCCGGGACACAGGAGGTGAAGTGCGCGCCATGGGGGGCCTCGACGACCCCGGTGACCGTGTGCCGGTTCACCAGCAGCGTCTGCGGCACGGCGCCGGCGAAGTCGTCCACGAGCCGCTCGCAGGAGAGGTAGGCGTGGTCGGCGGCCTCGCAGAACAGGTCGTCGAAGTACGGGTCGGGGCCCAGGTACTGGCCGTTGCCGAGGCGGTCGGCACGGTTGAGATGGACCAGCGCGGCGTCCATCCGCAGGGCCGGCACGGCGACCAGCGTCTCGCCGTCCTCGTACGGTGAGGTGACGGTCCGCAGGCCGGGGTTGACGCGCATGACGTCCGAGCCGAGTCCGGCCCGTACGGGGAGGAACGGCAGCCGGTTGGCGGCCGCGTGCAGGCCCCACATGAACATCGCCTCGTCGGGTTCCGTCAGGGCGAACGCGCCCTGCTGGCGGGCCGCGCGGAAGTGCGGTTCGAGCGGGATCGAGTCCAGCGTGGCGAACGGCGCGACCAGTTCGCGGATGCGGCCCGCGGCGGCGAGCAGGCCGACGTCGGGCCCGCCGTACGAGATCACGGTGAGATCGGTGAGGTCGGAGCGGAGCAGCGCGCGCACCAGTGCCATCGGTTTGCGGCGTGACCCCCAGCCGCCGATGCCGAGGGTCATCCCGCTGTGCAGCCGGGAGACCACGTCCTCGGGTGTCATGGTCTTGTCGGTCATGGCTCAGCCCTCCTTGGCCGGTGTGCCGTCGGGCGTGCCGAAGGTGTCGCGGACCCGGTCGGCGACCCCGCTGAGGTTCGCCTCGAAGGTGAAGCCCTGCTCGAAGCGGTAGCTGCGCCGGACGTCGACGGGGTCGATGCCGTTGAGGGCGGCCTTGGCGAGACGGAGGAGACTGCCGTCCTTCCGTGCGATCTCCCGCGCCAGGTCCCGGGCTGCACCGGCGAGTTCGGCGCGCGGCACGACCTTCCAGACCGAGCCGTGGGTGTGCAGTTCGGCGGCGGTGGCGGTGCGTGAGGTGTAGTAGAGCGCGCGCATCAGATGCTGGGGGACCAGCCGGGCCAGATGGGTGGCCGCGCCGAGCGCGCCGCGGTCCAGCTCCGGCAGCCCGAAGGTGGCGTCCTCGCTCGCCACGATCGCGTCCGCGTTGCCGACGAGGCCGACGCCGCCGCCCAGACAGAAGCCGTGCACGGCCGCGACCACCGGCACCTCGCAGGCGTAGACCGCCGCGAAGGCCTCGGCGCACCCGTGGTTGGCGCCGATCAGGACACCGTGGCCGCCCGCCGCGGTGTCCCGCTGCATCTCCTTGATGTCGACGCCCGCGTTGAAGCCGCGGCCCGCCGCGGTGAGGACGACACAGCGGACGCCGGGGTCGTGGCCGGCCGCGCGCACCGCGTCGGCGAGGTCGTACCAGCCCTGTACGGGAAGGGCGTTGACCGGAGGGAAGTCGACGGTGATGACGGCGACGCCCTGGTCCGGTGTGGAGGTGGAGACACCCATGAGGCGATCAGCTACCTTTCCACCAAGCGTTTGTTAGGTAGCGAAGCTAGCAGCGGATCGCGCGCTGCGGGAGGGGTGCCGAATGAGCCTGACCCTCGATCTGACCGGACGGGTCGCCGTCGTCACCGGCGGCACCCGGGGCGTCGGCGCCGGCATCGCCCGTGCGTTCCTCCAGGCCGGTGCGGAGGTCGTGGTCTGCGCCCGGCGGCCGCCGGACACCCCGGTCACCGCGGCCGGCCGCACCGCGCACTTCCGCCCCCTCGACCTGCGCGACCCGGCCGCCGTCCGGGCCTTCTTCCCGCGCGTCGCGGCGGCGTACGGCCGGCTGGACTGCCTGGTCAACAACGCCGGAGGCACGCCGTACCGGCTGCTCGGGCAGCACACCGCCGAACGGCACGCCCGGGTCGTCGAACTCAACCTCCTCGCGCCGCTGACCGCTTCCCTCGCCGCGTACGAGGTGCTGCGCGACCGGCCGGGCGGCGGTTCGGTCATCATGATCGGCAGCGTCAGCGGGACCCGCCCCTCGCCCGGCACCGCCGCCTACGGCGCGGCCAAGGCGGGCCTGGACCAGCTGGCCCGCTCCATGGCCGTCGAATGGGCCCCCCGGGTCCGGGTCAACACCCTCGTCCTGGGCATGGTGCGCACCGAACTCAGCGCTCTGCACTACGGGGACGAGGCGGGCGTCGCCGCCGTCGGCGCCACCGTCCCGCTCGGCCGGCTCGCCGAACCCGCCGAGATCGGCGACGCCTGCGTCTTCCTCGCCTCCGACCGCGCCGCGTATCTGACCGGCGCGAGCCTGCTCGTCCACGGCGGTGGCGAGCGCCCCGCCTTCCTCGACGCCGCCACCGCCAACCACCCCGGCACCCCGCCCGCCCCCGAGGAGATCCGCCATGACGGAACAGGAGACTGAGATGACCGGTACCGGAATCTGCGCGGGACGCGTCGCCGTCGTCACCGGAGCGGGCCGCGGTCTGGGCCGCGCCCATGCCCTGGCCCTCGCAGCGGAAGGGGCGGCGGTCGTGGTGAACGACCTCGGGGTGGCCCCCGACGGCGCCGGGACCTCGGCCGGGCCCGCCCAGCGGGTCGCCGACGAGATCCGCGGCCAGGGCGGCCGGGCCGTCGCCCACACCGGGGACATCACCACCACCGACGGCGCCGCCTCGCTGGTCAGCGCCGCCCTGGACGCCTTCGGCCGCCTCGACGCCCTCGTCAACAACGCCGGGTTCCTGCGCGACCGGATGCTCGTCAACCTCGACGAGGATGACTGGGACGCCGTCGTCCGCGTCCATCTCAAGGGCCACTTCCTGCCGTTGCGGCACGCCGCCGCGCACTGGCGCGCCGAGTCCAGGGCGGGCCGCACGCCCGACGCGCGGATCGTCAACACCTCCTCCGGCGCCGGGCTGCTCGGCAGCGTCGGTCAGGGCAACTACTCCGCCGCCAAGGCCGGGATCGTCGGCCTCACCCTCGTCGCCGCCGCCGAGATGGCCCGCTACGGCGTGCGGGTCAACGCGCTCGCCCCGGCCGCCCGTACCCGGATGACCGAGCAGACCTTCGCCGCGACGATGGCGGCGCCCGCCGACGGGGGGTTCGACGCGATGGCCCCGGAGAACGTCTCCCCGCTGGTGGTGTGGCTGTGCTCCGCCGGCAGCGCCGGGGTCACCGGCCGGGTCTTCGAGGCCGAGGCGGGCCGGATCACCGTGATGGAGGGCTGGCGCCCCGGCCCCACCGCGGACAACAAGAGCCGCTGGACACCCGCCGAGGCGGGCCGGACCGCCCGCGAGCTGCTGGCCGCCGCCGGGACTCCGCAGCCGGTGTACGGGGCGCGGTGACCCACCGGACCGACGCGAACTCCCTCCGCGGCACGGTCCGTTCGCTCCGGGCGAGTCCGCACCTGACTCGCCGTCAGTCAGTGCCCTCCACTGCCGGGGCCCGGGTCCGCAGTCGTGGCCGGCAGATGGCGAACAGCCCGAAGGCGCCGAGGAAGGCCAGGACGGAGGTGCCGCGCAGCACGGCCTCGATGGCGGGGCCGTCGGCGGCCGCGGTCGTCGGGGAACCGCTGACGGCCTCCAGCACCGTCGCCGCGACCGTCACGCTCACCGCACCGAACAGCACCAGCGACGTCAGCACCAGCCCCGACGCCGCGCCCGTCCGCTCCGCGGGGACATGCGCCTGCGTGGCCACGTTCGTCAGCGCCCACCCCAGCCCGATGCCGACCCCGCAGACGACCAGGACCACCGCGTACCAGCCCAGCGGCCGCACCCAGGTCAGCACCAGCAACCCGGCACCGCTGACGAGCATGCCGCAGGCCATCAGCACCTCGGCACGCCAGCGCAGGGCCAGGTGCCCGGCGCGGTAACTGGCCGCTCCGACACCGCAGGAGAGCGCCAGGAAGATCACCCCGGCGTGGAACGGCGACAGCCCCCGGGCCTGCTGGAGATAGAGCGCGGCGAGCACCGCGAGCAGGCAATAGACCACATTCGACAGGGAACCCGCGAGGGTGATCACGTCGAACTTCGCGCTGCGGAAGAGGGACAGGTCGATCAGTGGCTCCGGCGCCCGCCGCTCCACCGCCACGAACAGCACGAGGAAGGCGACCCCCAGCGCGAAGAGGGCCAGGGTGGGTGCGGAGGACCAGCCCCAGCCCGGCCCCTGGTCGACGGCGAGCATCAGACAGGCCAGACCGAGGGCGACGGTCGCGGCGCCGGGCAGGTCGAGACGGCGGGTCGCGCGCTCGTCGCGGCTCTCCGGGACGAACCGCAGCACCAGCAGCATGGCGGCCAGACACACCGGCACATTCAGCAGGAACACCGCACGCCAGCTGACGTGTTCGGCGAAGACGCCGCCCACGAACGGCCCGAGCGCGGTGCCGACGGAGCTGAACGCGAGCACCGTACCGACCGCGGGCCCCTGCCGGTCGTCCCGGAAGTAGCTGGTCACCACCGCGATGGACACCGGGAAGATCAGCGCCGCACCGGTGCCCTGCACCACGCGCGCGGCGACGAGCCAGGGGGCGCTCTGGGCGGCGGCGCAGACCACGGACAGGGTGGCGAACACGAGCAGCCCGATCACGATGACCCGTCGCCGCCCGTGCACATCGGCCGTCCGGCCACCGACGATCATCAACGCGCCGATGGCCAGCATGTATCCGCTGACCAGCCACTGGAGGTCGGTGGACGAGGTCCCGAAGTCCCGGGCGATGACCGGCAGCATCAGATCGAGCGCGAACCAGTCCATCTGCACGATGAGCATGGACAGCGCCGCAGCGGCGATCACCGCCCGGTCCCGGTGCGAGAACGAGCCGTCCGGAACGGCCTCCCCGGCCTGAGGTGCCATGCGAGGGCGCACGCGCACTCCTAAGCGTTCGGGACCTGCCGAAAGCTGCTCTCCAAGGATAGAAGTCGGCGTCCGGGGCCGCACGGCGGCGGAGCGCCGGGCACCGGACGCCCGCCCGGCCCGGGGGAGTCAGTCCGGTGACGGACCCAGCCCCGCGAGACCGGCGGCGCGGGCGAGCAGCTCGACCAGCATGTCGGAGGTGAGCCGGCCGGTGAACGTGTTGCGCTGACTGGGGTGGTAGCTGCCGAGCACCTGGAGTTCCCGCCGCTGCCCGGTGGCGGGCAGGGTCAGTTGCGCCCCGTGACCGAACGCCGGGCGGGGCCGGGGGAGCGGCCATCCCGCCTCGCCCAGTGCGGGCAGCACCGCCTGCCAGCCGACGGAGCCCAGGGCCACCACCGCGCGCAGGCCCGGCGCGAGGAGTGCCACCTCCGCCGACAGCCACGGCCGGCAGGTACGGCGCTCGGCGGGCGTCGGCCGGTTCTGCGGCGGAGCGCAGTGCACCGGCGCGGTGACCCGCACCCCGTACAGCTCCAGCCCGTCGCCCCGGTGCGTCGCGGTGGGCCGGGAGGCGAGGCCGACCCGGTGCAGCGCGGCGAACAGGAAGTCACCGGAGGCGTCCCCGGTGAACATCCGGCCGGTGCGGTTGCCGCCGTGCGCGGCCGGCGCCAGCCCGACGACGGCCAGCGCCGCGTCCGGCGGCCCGAATCCCGGGACGGGGCGGGCCCAGTACTCCTGGCCCCGGAACGCCGCACGCGGATGGGCGGCGGTCTCCTCGCGCCACTCCACCAGCCGGGGACAGGCCCGGCAGCGGACCAGCTCCGCGTCCAGCTCCGCGAGCCCGCCGCAGCGCCCCGCGTGGTGGGCGGGAAAGCCGCTCTCGTCCGTGCCCGGCGGCTCCGCCGCCCCGGTTTCCTCCATCCCTCCACGCTATGCCCCCGCGCCGAACTCCCGCCTGCCGCCGACGGAACGGCGTCACCACGGGCGCGAGGTGCGCCACTCCACTTCTCCGTGCGTCATCGGGGCGAGGATGTGGTAGACGTCGCCGACCCGCAGATCGCCCGGTGTGGCGTACCGTCCGTGGGCGCGGATGACTCGGACGGACACCTGCGAGTCGGGCTGCCAGTAGACGCGGTAGTGCGCCGACTGCGACGGATACTCCGGGACCTCCACGAGGGGGGTGCCGCGCCGCTCCAGCAGCCTCCGGAGCTTGTCGAAGCGCAGCCTCCGGTCGAACCGCCCGTACCGCGACCGGAGCCGCTCCCCGGCGACCTTCCCGCCGCCCGCGAGCCGGTGCACCTGCAGGGTGAAGTGGTGACCGGTCCACGGCTCGTCGGGGGACGGGCGCTGCCAGGAGAACTCCGCCAGCCCGTAGTCACGCCACATCTGGGTCGGGTGCGGGGAGTTCTCGGCGTAGTCCGTCCCCAGGGCCTCGGTGACCTGCTCGGGGGTGGCGGTCGGCGGTGCGCCGAGCACGGTGCCGTGGGTGACGACGTCCAGATAGAACGCGAGGGAGTAGGGGGTCAACTGCCGCTCCAGGAGGACTTCATCGGGAAGGTGGCGGGAAGCCGCCGTCGAGGAGGCCGGCCATCCACTCCTCCACGCCGTCGACGGTACGCGGCAGCGCCGAGGACATCAGCCGCGCCCCGTCCGAGGTGATCACGAGGTCGTCCTCGACACGGACACCGATACCGCGCAGTTCCGGCGGCAGGGTCTCGTCGTCGGGCTGGAGGTAGAGCCCCGGCTCGACCGTGAGCACCTGCCCTTCCGTCAGGACGCCGTCGAGGTACTGCTCCGCGCGGGCCCGGCCGCAGTCGTGTACGTCGAGGCCGAGCATATGTCCCGAACTGCACAGCGTGTAACGCCGGTACAGACCGCTCTCGGGGGTGAGCGCCTCCCGCGCCGGGACGGGCAGCACACCCCAGTCGGCCAGGCCCTCGGCCAGGACGGCTGTACAGGCCCGGTGGAAGTCACGGAAGCTCGCTCCCGGCTTGAGGGCGGCGATACCCGCGTCCTGCGCGGCGAGCACCCGCTCGTACACCCGGCGCTGGACGGGGGAGAAGCGGCCGGAGAGCGGGAGGGTGCGCGTGATGTCGGCGGTGTAGAGCGAGTCGGTTTCCACGCCCGCGTCGAGCAGCAGCAACTGGTCGGGGGCGAGCGGACCGTCGTTGCGGGTCCAGTGGAGCACACAGGCGTGGGCGCCGGCGGCGGCGATGGTCTCGTACCCCGTGCCGTTGCCCTCGGCGCGGGCGCGCAGCTGGAAGACCCCCTCGATCCAGCGTTCCCCGCGCGGATGACGCAGTGCGGCGGGCAGGGACCGTACGACGTCCTCGAAGCCGGTGACGGTGTGATCGACCGCCTGTTGCAGCTGCCCGATCTCCCAGGCGTCCTTCACCAGCCGCAACTCGCTCAGCACGCAGGCGAGTTCGGCGTCCCGGGCGGCGTTCCGGTCGGTGGCGTGCGGCACCAGGTCGTCGAGGCGGGCGCAGCGGATGCCGGTGAGCCGTCCGGTCTCGGCCAGGTCCGGGCGGCGGCCGACCCAGAACTCACCGTATTTGCGGTCCCGGTAGAACTCCCCGCCGCCGTCCCGCGGTGAGCGCGGCCGTACGTACAGCACCGGTTCGCCGTCCGGCTCCAGGACCAGCACATGCCCCGGCTGGTCCTCGCCCGTCAGCCCGGTCAGCCAGGCATAGGCGCTGTGCGGACGGAAGCGGTGATCGCAGTCGTGCGAGCGGACCCTCAACTCGCCTGCGGGGACGAGCAGTCGCTCGCCGGGGAAGCGGGCGGCGAGCCGGGCCCGGCGGTCCGCGAAGAGCGCGAAGCCGGGGACACGGGAGTCGGCGGGGAGCGGAGCGGTGGCCCACCGGCCGGTCATGAAGTCGGCGAGGGCGTCCGACACCGGCAAGTCGTGGCTCCCGGTGTGGAGTTGGGCAGTACGCGCGGTCATGTCGACGCCTCCGGGAAAGCAGGGTGCTGAAGCCTTGTCAGTGCAATTTCACATTACTATGTTATAGGTCACACCTCGTGGAGTGAAGGCCCTCCCCTCACCCCCACCCCCCTCATCAACCCCCCACCCCCTCCCGGAGGTTCAGGTGTCCCCTTCGCCTACCCCGCGCAGGACGCTGCTGGCCGCGACCGTCGTCGCGGCCCTCGCCCTGCCGGTCGTCCCGTCGGCCCTCGCCGCGCCCCGCACCCCGGCCGCCCCCGCCCAGGGGGCCCGCCCCGGGCAGCCCGCACACCGTGCCGAAGCCCCCACCCCCAACCCCTTCGACCAGGCCCAACGCCTCGCCAGAACCCCGAAGTTCACCCCCGCACCGGCGCCCGCGCCCCGTTCCCGCACCGAGCGGGGCCGGATACCGGGCCCGCAGACCAGACCCGCCGCCGCGCCACCGCGCGCCACCGGACCTGCCGTCGCCCCCTGCACCCTCGACGGCATCACGGGGCTGAGCCCCGAACAGTTCGCGGACTTCCTCGCCGACCCGGCCGTCACCGCCGACGACTGTCTGCGCCGGCTCGTCTGGACCTGGGACGCCCGGCTCGTCCCCGTCATGTCCGACGCCCATGTCCAGGCCGTCGCCCGGCGCGCCACCGGGCTGGCCGCCGCCCACGACGGCAAGAACACCAGCCACCTGTACGAGATGTTCACCTACCTGCACGCGGTCGCCTACCAGGACTTCTCGCACGACGAGATCGACCTCACCGACGCCCCCACCGTCGACGCCATCCGCCGCGCCGTCGACGCCTTCGGCACCGCGGCCCGCACCTTCGACGTCACCCGGACCAACGCCGACACCCTGCGCGAGGCCCTGTACGCCGCCAGCGCCCCCGGGCTGCGGCAGCACCAACTCGGCCTGGTCCGCAAGGTCCTGGCGACCATGGACCCGTCCCACACCGCCACCCACAAGGACCCTTCCTGGGGGAACGCCGCCCTCGCCGCGCTCTCCGTCAACTACCTGGGCGTCTACCCCGGCAACAAGGACACCGCCTTCCAGAACGCGGTCACCGCCGACCCCGGCTACCGCGCCGTCTTCAAGGCCTTCGTGGGATACACCCACCTCAAGGGCACACCCAACGCCTGGGTCATCCGTGACGCCCTGAGCGAGTACGGCCGCTTCGGCGAGATCGCCGCGCTCAAGCCGGGCATCGTCACCGACCTCGGCGCGCTGCTCCGCACCACCGTGCAGAACTACGGCGAGGGCAGCGAACCCTGGGCCAAGATCGCCGGCTGGCTCGACTACTTCGGGGCCTGCGCACCGTACGCGGTGTGCAAGGCGGACATCGAGAAGCGGATCTTCCCGCGCACCTACTCCTACGACAACGGCGCCATCAAGGTCCGCACCGCCCTCGACCGCACCACCGTCGACCAGCTCTACTACGCGTCCAAGCAGGTCAAGGCGCAGTTCCACCGGGTGCTCGGCACGGCCGAGCCGCTGGCCGGCGACCCCAACACCACCCTGACCATCGTGCTGTACGCCTCCCGCGCCGACTACGAGGTCTACCACCCGCTGCTCACCGGCATGGGCACCAACAACGGCGGCGTCTACATAGAACGCGGCGCCACCTTCTACACCTACCAGCGCCGCGTCCCCCAGGACTCCACCCTCACCCTTGAGGAACTCTTCCGGCACGAGTACGTCCACTACCTCAACGGCCGCTTCGCCGTCCCCGGCTTCTTCGGGGAGGGCCCGTGGTACCAGGGCGACCGCACCACCGCCATGGACGAGGGCAGCGCGGAGTTCTTCGACGGCTCGACCCGCGACGACGGGATCGCGGTACGCCGCTCGCTGGTCAAGGGCGTCATCGCGGACACCGCGGGCGGCGGGCCGCGGATGAGCGTCCAGCAGCTGTTGCACGCGACCTATGACGGCGACGGCTTCCGCTTCTACAACTACGCCGGGACGTTCTTCGAGTTCCTGTGGCGCGACCACCCGGCGAAGCTCCAGGAGATGTACCGGTACCTGCGCGCAGACGACCCGTCCGCGTTCGACGCCTGGCGCAACCGGATGGGGTCCGACGCGGGGCTCCAGCAGCAGTACGACGCGTTCCTCGACGCCCAGATCGCCGTCGTCGACGACCTCTTCGTGCCGCGCACCACGTTCGTCCCCAACGGTTCCCTGAAGCTGTCCACCCCCGCCGCGGTCCAGAGCGCCTTCACCGCCGCCACCGCCGCCAGGCCCACCTGCAAGGACGGCGGCGACCCGGGCTACGGCCGGTTCCTCTGCAACGGCCGGATCACCGCCAACCTCAGCAACTCCGGCAGCCCCGACCAGGTCTTCAAGGACATGGCCGAAACGGTCGACTACTTCCTCCTGGACCGGGCCAGGCCCGCGGCGAACAACTTCGCCGACATGAACTGCTCCTTCGGCCCCACCGAGATCTGGTCCTCGGGCAAGGCCGGCAGCGCGGACTTCAGCTGCGAGGGGCCGCTGCGGCGGTGACCGACCCGTCACATCCGGTGGTCCACGGCCCGTCGCCCGCCGGGCGGGCCGTGTCCGGCGAGGCGCCGAGGATGTCGAAGCAGCCGCCGAGACCGACGGCGTCCAGCAGGCGCAGGAAGCGGGCGTCGGTGACCACCAGGGACAGCCGGCCGCCGTGCGCACGGATGCGGCGCCGGGCGCGGCACAGCACCCCGATACCGCCGCAGTCGAGGAAGTCCACCTGTGTCAGGTCGAGGACCATGTGCGGCCGGTCCCCGGCCGTCACCGGGTCGAGGCGGCCGTTGGTGCGCGCCGCGCTGGGGTAGTCCAGCTCTCCGAAGAGTTTCACGACGATCGGCGCGCCCATGGGGCGCCCGCGCCGAGGGGTCGTCGACTGCCGCAGCATGGATCTCACCTGTCCGCACGATTCCGGCCTCCGGGCCGCTGTCACCATCAAAGGCGGCGGGAGCGCCGGGCAGGAGGGCCGGGCGGGCCATCTCCCCTAGGACCTGTCGTCAAACTCCCGTCGTTCGCCCGAAGGGCGGCCCCGCGGGGTCTGGTGCGTGCGATCGCAAGGCGGAGGGTCGCCCCGATAC
>NZ_JBSFJF010000045.1:0-66906 GCF_053597915.1 Streptomyces sp. NPDC001219
GGGTCGTACAGCTTCTCGATGTCCCAGCCGCGGTTGGACGGGAACTCGCTGACGGCATCGACACCGTTGGCGACCAGGTCCCACAGGTCCTCGGGGGAGGACACCCCGCCCGGGTAACGGCACGCCATACCCACGATCGCGATCGGCTCATCGGTGCGGACCCCGGCGCGCTCGCCCCGGTCCGGGTGCTGGTCCCGGGGGGCTTGGGAGGACACCGCCTCGGTCAGCAGGTAGGTGGCGAGCGCGTTCGGTGTCGGGTGGTCGAAGATGGCCGTGGTGGGCAGCCGCAGGCCGGTGGCGGCGGCGAGCCGGTTGCGCAGGTCGACGCCGGCCATCGAGTCGAAACCGAGGTCGTTGAACGCATGGGCCGGCTCCACTGCCGAGGCGCCCGGGTGGCCGAGCACCGAGGCCACGACGGTCCGTACCAAGGTCAGCACGGCCTCACTCCGCTTGGTCTCCGGCAGGCCGGCGATCTGCCGTACCCAGTCGGCGCCTGTGCCGTCGGCCGAGCCGGCCCGCGCGGCGCGACGCGGACGCCCGCGCACCAGGCCGCGGTACAGCGCCGGGACCGGTGCCGCCTCGTCGAGCGGGAGTCCGCCGGGGTCCAGGGCCACCGGTGCCAGCAGCGGCTCGGTGCCGGCCAGCGCCAGATCGAAGAGCGCGCGGCCCTGTTGCGGGGTGAGCGGGGTCATGCCGGCGCGCGCCCAGCGGGCGAGGTCGGCGTCGGTGAGGGACGCCCCCATGCCGTGCGTGGCGTCCCACAAGCCCCAGGCCAGCGAGGTGGCGGGCAGGCCGTGGGCGGCGCGGTGCTGGGCGAGCGCGTCCAGGTAGGTGTTCGCCGCCGCGTAGTTGGCCTGACCCGCGGTGCCGGTGAGGCCGGACACCGACGAGAACAGCACGAAGGCCGTCAGGTCCAGGTCCCGGGTCAGCTCGTGGAGGTGGCGGGCGGCGTCCGCCTTCGGCCGCAGGACGGCGTCCAGCTGTGCCTCGGTCAGCGACTCCAGGGTCGCGTCGTCCAGGACCCCAGCTGTGTGCACGACGGCGGTCAGCGGGTGCGCGGCCGGGATCGAGGCGATCAGGGCCGCGACGGCGTCCCGGTCGCCGACGTCGGCGGCGGTCACGGTCACCTCGGCGCCGTGCGCGGTCAGTTCCTCGGCCAGCTCGGTGGCGCCGGGGGCATCGGGGCCCCGGCGGCTGCTCAGCAGCAGGTGCCGTACGCCGTGCTCGGTCACCAGATGGCGGGCGAACAGAGCGCCGAGTCCGCCGGTTCCGCCGGTGACGAGGACCGTGCCGTCCGTGTCGAAGCGCGGGGTGGGCGCCCCGGTCGCCCGGAGGGTGCGGGCGAGCCGGGGCGCGTGCAGTCGGCCGTCGCGCACGGCCAGCTGCGGCTCCTCGGCGGCGAGCGCGGCAGGCAGCAGGGAGTCCGCCGCCGGGTCGTCGTCGAGGTCGATCAGCACTATTCGGTCGGGATGCTCGGACTGCGCCGAGCGGATCAGGCCCCAGACGGCCGCGCCCGCGAGGTCCACGTCGTCGGTGGGGCGTGTGGCGACGGCGCGTGTCGTCACCAGGGCGAGCCGGGAGTCGGGGAACCGCTCGTCGGCCAGCCACTCCTGGACGAGGCGCAGCACTCGATGGGTCGTGGGTCGCGGGTCGCCCACGCCGTCCGGAGCCCCGGCGGGCACCCGAAGGACGACAATGTCGGCCGGCTCGACGGAGTCGCCGGCCTCGGACCAGGTCAGGGAGGTGTCCGGCGCGGGCGACGGCAGTTCGTTCCACTCCACGGTGAACAGGGAGTCGGCACCGGTGTGCGACGCCGCCGTGAGACGGTCCTTGGGGACGGCACGCAGGGCGACGCCCAGGTCGGCAACGGGGGCGCCGGTGCTGTCGGCGACGGTGATGGTGGCCCGCCCGGGGCCGGCGGGCGAGATCCGAGCGCGCAGTTCGGAGGCGCCCGTCGCGTGCAGGGCGACGTCGTTCCAGGCGAACGGCAGCTGGATGTCCGCCGGAGCCGTGTCGGCGCTCGCGTCGAGTACCAGCGGATGCAGTACGGCGTCGAGCAGCGCGGGGTGCAGTCCGTAGGCGGTCGCGCTGTCGGCCTGTGTGCCGGGCAGGCTCACCTCGGCGAAGACGTCGGTGCCGCGCCGCCAGACGGCACGCAACGCCTGGAAGGCGGGGCCGTAGGCGTAGCCGAGAGCGGTCAGTCGGGCGTAGACGTCGTCGAGGCTCTCGGCGTCCGCGCCGGCCGGGGGCCAGGAGCCAAGGTCCGCGTCCGCGGCGGGCGCCGCGGCGGTCTGGGCGAGCAGGCCGGCGGCGTGCCGGGTCCACGGCAGGGCGCGGTCGGCGGATTCCGGGCGCGCGTGGACGGTGAACGGGCGCTGCCCGTCCCGGTCCGGCGCGCCGACCGCCACCTGGAGGCGGAGGGCTCCGCGCTCGGGCAGCGGCAGCGGCGCCTCCAGCGTCAGCTCCGCCAGGTGCGGGGCGCCGACGTGCCCGCCCGCGGCGACGGCGAGTTCGAGGAAGGCGGTGCCCGGTGCGATGACGGTGCCGGCGATCGCGTGGTCGCCCAGCCAGGGCTGGGCGGCGCGCGAGAGACGGCTGGTGAACAGCGCGTCCTCCCGCTCGGCGAACTCCACGGCGGTGGTCAGCAGCGGGTGCTCGGCCGGGTCGAGGCCGAGACTGCGGGCGTCGGTGCGCGGAGTGGCGTTCAGCCAGAAGCGGGTGCGCCGGAAGGGGTAGACCGGCAGGTCGGTGCGGACCGCGCCGGGGAAGAAGGAGGCGACGTCGAGCGGGGCGCCCTGGGCGTACGCCGTGGCTGTCGCGGTGGCGAAGGTCTCCGCCTCGGGGCGGCCGGCGCGCAGCACCGGCACGGCGGTGACCGCGGCGGCCGGGGTGCCTTCCAGAGTGCGCCGGGCCAGTGCCGTCAGCACGGCGTCCGGGCCGACCTCGACGAGGACGTTGGCACCCTCGGCCGCGAGGCGCTGGGTGGCGGCGGCGAAGCGGACGGTCTCGCGGATCTGCCGCGCCCAGTAGTCGGGCGAGGCGAGCTGCTCGGCGGTGGCGATCTCGCCGGTCACCGTCGAGACGATCGGGATGCGCGGACGGTGGAAGGTGAGCCCGGCCGCGACGGCTCGGAACTCCTCCAGGATGCCGTCCATGTGCGGGGAGTGGAAAGCGTGCGAGACCGTCAGCCGGTGGGCGCGGCGGCCGGCCGACTGCCAGCCGCGGGCCATCTCCGCCACGAGGTCCGCGTCGCCCGAGATGACCACGGAGGACGGGGAGTTGACGGCGGCGACGGACACGCCGGACTCCCGTCCGGCGAGCCCGGCGGCGATCTCTTCCTCGGTGCCCTCGACGGCGATCATCACGCCGCCGTCCGGTGCCGACTGCATCAGCCGCCCGCGCGCGGCGACCAGGATCGCGGCGTCCTCCAGGGAGAGGACTCCGGCGGCGTGGGCGGCGGCGAGTTCGCCGATCGAGTGTCCGGCGAGCAGGTCGGGGGTCAGTCCGTGGTGGGTCAGCAGCCGGAAGAGGGCCACCTCGATGGCGAACAGCGACGGCTGGGTGTACGCGGTGCGGTTGATCAGCCCCTCGCCCGCGTCCTCGCCGAACAGGACGTCGCGCAGGGGCACGTCCAGGAGGCCGTCGAAGGCGGCGCACGCCTCGTCGAGGGCGGCGGCGAACACCGGCTGGGCGGCGTACAGTTCACGGCCCGATCCGGCGCGCTGCGCGCCCTGGCCGGTGAACAGGAACGCGGTGCGGCCCGGGGTGTCCGCGGTGCCGGTGACGGTGTTCGGGGCGCCGCTGCCCGCGGCGAGCCCGGTCAGCCCGGCGAGCAGGTCCTTGGTGCCGGAGGCGAGGACGACGGCGCGGTGCTCGAAGGCGGTGCGGGTCGTGGCGAGCGAGAAGCCGAGGTCGGCGAGACCGGCGCCGGAGTCGCTGACATGCGCGGCCAGGCGGGCGGCCTGCTCGCGCAGCGCATCCGGGGCACGGGCGGTCAGAACGAACGGCGCGGGCTCACCGGCGGGGACGGCGGTGCCGGTCCCGGCCGGGGCGGCGGCCGGCGGCGCCTCCTCGACGATGAGGTGTGCGTTCGTGCCGCTGATGCCGAAGGAGGAGACAGCGGCGCGCCGGGCACGGCCGGTCTCCGGCCACGGGCGATCCTCGGTGAGCAGGGAGATGGTGCCGTCGGACCAGTCGACACGGCTGCTCGGCCGGTCCACGTGAAGCGTTCTCGGAAGCACGCCGTGCTGTATCGCCTGGACCATCTTGATGATGCCGCCGACGCCGGCGGCGGCTTGGGTGTGCCCGATGTTGGACTTCAACGAGCCGAGGTGGAGGGGGCGGTCGCTGTCGTGTCCGAGGCCGTAGACGGCCTTGAGGGCCTCCGCCTCGATGGGGTCGCCGAGGCGGGTTCCGGTGCCGTGGGCCTCGACGGCGTCCACGTCCGCGGCGGCCAGGCCGCAGTCGGCCAGCGCCTGCTGGATGACGCGTTGCTGGGACGGGCCGTTGGGAGCCGTCAGACCGTTGCTGGCCCCGTCCTGGTTGACGGCGGAGCCCCGGAGTACGGCGAGGACGGGGTGGCCGTGCCGCCGCGCGTCGGACAGCCGTTCGAGCAGGAGCAGGCCGACGCCCTCGGACCAGCCCGTGCCGTCGGCGCTGTCGGCGAAGGCCTTGCAGCGGCCGTCGGAGGCCAGTCCGCGCTGGCGGGAGAACTCCACGAACATGCCCGGCGAGGACATGACGGTGGCGCCGCCCGCCAGGGCGAGGTTGGTCTCGCCCTGGCGCAGGGAGCGGATGGCCAGGTGCAGGGCGACCAGGGAGGAGGAGCAGGCCGTGTCGACCGTGAGCGCCGGGCCGGTCAGGCCGAGCTGGTAGGCGATGCGGCCGGACATGACACTGGCGGTGGTGCCGGTCAGCACGCCGCCCTGGACGGACTCGGGGGCGTCGTCCATGCGGGGGCCGTACTCCAGGCCGGTGGCGCCGACGAAGACTCCGGTGCGGGTGCCGCGCAGCCGCGCGGGGTCGATCCCGGCGCGCTCGACGCTCTCCCACGCGGTCTCCAGCAAGAGCCGCTGCTGCGGGTCCATGGCCAGGGCCTCGCGCGGGGAGATCCCGAAGAAGGCGGCGTCGAAGTCGCCCGCGTCGTGGAGGAATCCGCCGTGGCGCACGGAGCTGTGGCCGGGCCGGTCCGGGTCCGGGTCGTGCAGGTCTTCGGGCCAGCCGCGGTCGGCGGGGAACTCGGTGATGGCGTCCCCGCCCTGGGCGACGAGGCGCCACAGGTCCTCGGGCGACGCCACGCCGCCCGGGTAGCGGCAGGCCATGGCGACGACGGCGACTGCCTCGCCGTCGTCGCTCGCCGCCGTCTCGTCCGCGACGGTGGTCTTGCCGGCGAGCTCGGCTCCGAGGAACTCGGCGAGGGCACCCGGCGTCGGGTGGTCGAAGAGCAGGCCGCTGGGCAGCTTCAGGCCGGTGGCCCGGGCGAGCGTGCCGCGCAGTTCGGTGGCCATCAAGGAGCTGAAGCCGAGGTCCCGGAAGGGTGTGTGGCCGGGCGCGCGGTGGCCCGGTTCGGATTCGAGCACCGCGGCGATGTGGGTGTGCAGCAGATCCTCGACGGTGCGCCTGCGTTCCGTCTCGCCGAGCGAGGCCAGGCGGCGGCCCAGTTCACCGTGGGGGGCGGCGGCCTCGGAGGCCGGGGCGGGGTGCGGCGGGCGGGCGGTTCCGCGGACGCCGTCCAGCCAGTAGGGGCGGCGCTGGAAGGCGTACGTCGGAAGCTCGACGTGGCGCGCGGACCGGTCGCCGTACAGGGCGGTCCAGTCGGGCTCGGCGCCCCGGGTGAACGCGGTGGCCAGTGCGGTCTGCGCGGTCAGCGGCTCGGAGCGGCCGGCGCGCAGCAGGGGTACGGCGGCGATGGCGTCGGCGTCCGCGGCGCAGTCCTCGGCGAGGGAGGAGAGGACGCCCTCCGGCCCGAGTTCCAGGCAAGTGCGCACGCCGGCGCTTTCCAGGGCGCGGATGGCGTCGAGGAAGCGCACGGGACGGCGGACCTGTTCGACCCAGTAGTCGGGCGAGGTGAACTGTCCGGCGGTCACAGGCTTCCCGGTGACCGTGGAGACGATCGGAATTACCGGCTCCGAGTAGTCGAGCGAGACCGCGACCGCGCGGAACTCCGCCAGCATCGGGTCCATGTGCGGGGAATGGAAGGCGTGGGAGACGGTCAGGCGTTTCGTGCGGCGGCCTCGGTCGTGCAGCGCGGCGGCGACCTCCACGGCCGCGTCGGCATCACCCGACAGAACGAGGGAGCGGGGGCCGTTGACGGCGGCGACAGCGAGCGTGGTCTCGCGGCCCGCGAGGAGCGGCAGCACCTCGGCCTCGGTGGCCTCCACGGCGATCATCGTGCCGCCCGTGGGCAGCGCCTGCATCAGCCGCGCGCGGGCGGCGACCAGGCGCGCGGCGTCGGCGAGTGAGAGCACGCCCGAGACGTGGGCGGCGGCCAGCTCGCCGATGGAGTGGCCGGCCAGTTGGTCGGGCCGCAGCCCCCAGCTCTCGACGAGGCGGAAGAGGGCGACCTCGACGGCGAACAGGGCGGGCTGGGTGGCGCCGGTCTCGTGCAGCGCCGTGTCGTCGGCGACCAGCTCGGCGAGCGGGCGCGGCAGGAGCGGGTCCAGGTGTGCGGCGACCTCGTCGAAGGCGGTGGCGTACGCCGGGAACGTCGCGTACAGCTCCTGGCCCATGCCGGTGCGCTGGGCGCCCTGGCCGGTGAAGAGAAACGCCAGCCGGTCGCCCTGTACGGCCCCGGAGACGACCGGGGCGGCGGGAGTGGCGGTGGCGAGCGCCTCCAGGCCGGTGAGCAGCGCGTCGCGGCCGTCGGCGACGACGACGGCGCGGTGCCCCAGGAAGGCGCGGGTGGTGGCCAGCGCCCGTCCGATGTCCTCGGCCGACTGCCCGGGGTGTTCGGTGGCGAAGGCGCGCAGCCGCGCGGCCTGGGCGCGCAGCGCGTCCGCGTCATGGCCGGTGATGATCCAGGGCAGCGGGGTGGCGGCCACCGGGGCGTCGGGGTCGGCGGCGGGTTGAGCGGGCGCCTCGGAGACGACGACGTGGGCGTTGGCGCCGCCCATGCCGAAGGAACTGACGCCGGCGATCAGCGTACGGTCCTCGTCCGGCCAGGCCGTGAGCTCGCGTTGTACAGCGATGCCGAGTTCGTCCGGTGCGATCCGCGGGTTGGGGTTCTCGTAGTTCAGGCTGGCCGGCAGCCGTCGGTGGCGGAGGCTCAGCAGTGTCTTGATCAGCCCGGCGATGCCCGCGGCGCCTTCGAGGTGTCCGATGTTGGTCTTCACGGAGCCGACGCGCAGTGCGGTGCGGGCGGTGCGGCCGCGTCCGAGCGCGGCGCCGAGCGCGGCGGCTTCCAGCGGGTCGCCGACGGTGGTGCCGGTGCCGTGCAGTTCGACGTACTGCACCTCGTCGGGGGCGATCCCGGCGCGCTCGTACGCCTCGCGCAGCACCGCCTCCTGGGCGTCCGAGCTCGGCACGGTGAGCCCGTCGGTGGCGCCGTCGTTGTTGACGGCACTGGAGCGGATGACGCCGTAGATCCGGTCCTGGTCGGCCTGCGCCCGGCTCAGCGGCTTGAGGAGGACGACGCCGCCGCCCTCGCCGGGCACGAAGCCGTTGGCGCGGGCATCGAAGGTGTAGGTGGTCCCGTCGGGCGACAGCGCTCCGAAGCGGGACTCGGTGACGACGTTCTCAGCGAGCAGGTTCAGGTTCACACCCGCCACGAGCGCGCTGTCGGCCTCGCCGGTGCGCAGACTCTCACAGGCCAGGTGAACGGCCACCAGGGAGGACGACTGGGCGGAGTCCACGGTCATGCTCGGACCGTGCAGGTCCAGGTGGTACGAGACGCGGTTGGCGATGACACCGCGGTTGACGCCGGTCATGGTGTGCTGGGTGACGGCATCGGCGCCGTGCAGGTACAGCAGGCTGGTGTAGTCGTCGCGCAGGGAGCCGACGAAGACAGCCGTTCTGCTGCCGCGGAGGGCGGCGGGGACGATTCCGGCGTCCTCCAGCGCTTCCCAGGCGAGCTCCAGCACCAGCCGCTGTTGCGGGTCCATGGCCGCCGCCTCACGCGGGGAGATGCCGAAGAACGGCGCGTCGAACGCGTCGACGGCGTCGAGGAAGCCGCCGCGTCCGGCACCGAGGGAGTGCCCCTCCAGGCTCCAACGCCCCTCCGGAGCAGCGGTGATGGCGTCGGTGCTGCCGGTGAGCAGCTCCCAGAACGCCTTGGGGGAGTCGGCTCCCGGAAGCCGGCAGGACATGCCGATGACCGCAATGGGCTCCGCCAGGACCCCGGCCGCGCCGCCCTCCGTGGGTTCTGCGTGGGTGTCGTGCTCGCTGGTCGTCACTGTCGGGTGCCCTTTCCGTACTGCGTGCTGCAACGGTCCAAGACGTCCGCCTGCGCATTCGGAGCCCGGACGGCTCGGCGCGGCCTGCCATCGACGTTAAGTACTGAGGTCTTCCGAAGATCCAACGTGCGATCACAGCTCGGTAATCGGAGCCGGAGCACCGCGTCGCGGCGGGCGGCGTTACTCCTTGGTGAGCCCCGGGTTTCCGGCCTGCGGATAGCTTTTCGGCGTAGTTGTCACCCTCATCGCCCTTTCCATCCTCACTTCTGGAGGACAGAAGAATGCCGAACACCGCCACTGTTATTGCGCTTCCCAAGGAGCTTGAGAGGCACCTTGAGAGCTATCTCGCCGCCTTCAACTCGGGCGACGCGGAGAGCGTCAATGCCCACTACACCGAAGCCGGCATCATCGTGTGGGAGAAGGGCAATCCGGTGAGCGGCACGGACCGCCGGGCCGCCATCACGGAATTCCTCGCCACCATGCGGCCGCACATCGAGACCGATGTGCGGGAGGCGTACGTCACCGGCGACACGGCCCTGCTGGTCGTGGACTGGACCATGGAGGTCAACACGGCGAGCGGCGAAGGCCGCGAACGCCTGCGCGGCGTAGGTCTGGACGTCCTGCGCAAGCAGGCGGACGGCTCGTGGCTGTACGCCGTCGACGACCCGTTCGGCGAGGAGCCGCGCGACTGACCCGACGGACCGCCACCGAGCGGGCACACCGAGAAGAGGCCGGGCTCCTGGGGGAGCCCGGCCTCTTCCGTCGTGCCGGATGCGGTGCGGATCAGACGGTGATGTCGGCGACCGGACGGTCCACGGCCATCAACCACTTGCCGTCTTCGACACGGCGGATGACATCGGTGCAGCTGCCCTTGACCTGGATCAGCTCGCCGTCCTCGCCGGGCAGCCCCAGCTCGAAGTCGACCACGATGAGCGTGACGTCGTCGGCGGTGTAGGAGCGCTTGACGACGGAGTTCAGCGTCGGGCCCTTGGCCAGAAGTTCGATGATGCCCTTGGTGCGGTCCGCACCGCTCAGCGGGCTGCCCGTCAGATTGGAGATGGCGTCGTCGCGGTAGAGGTTGTCGAAGGCGGCTCCGTCCCCGGAGTTGAAGATCTTCAGGAAGACGTCGTTCTGGACCTCCGGGTCATCGGTGAGTTCGAGGCTGTACAGGTCGACGTCGGGGGTCGAGGCGGTCATGGGCGTCTCCTTCGTGTATGTCGCCGTGTCCGGCTGGTGTGTGCAACCGCGCGCCGTCATGGCGTGCGGAGTCGTCAGGCGGCCCGCGGGGCGTGGCCGAACTTCCCGTCGAAGAACGTCAACGCGGCGTCGTCGCGGCCCCGTCGGCAGTCCAGCACCCTGCCGACGAAGAGCGTGTGGTCGCCCGAGGCGTGTGCGTCGACCACGTCGCACTCCAGCCAGGCCAGCGCGCCGGCCAGGAGCGGGGCGCCCGTGTGCTCGCCCGGTGTCCATTCGACGCCGTCGAACTGTGCGAGCCCGAGGGGGCGCTTCTTGTCCGCGAAGTGCCGGGCGAGCGACTGCTGTCCGGCTGCCAGGATGTTCACGCCGAAGTGGCCGGCCGCGGTCAGCTCCTCGAACATGACGGCGCTGTGATCGATGGAGACCAGCACGGTCGGCTGGGCGAGCGACACCGAACTGAAGGCGTTGGCCGTCATGGCGTGGATGTGGTCGCCGCCCACCGACAGCACGGTGACGCCGGTGGCGAACTGGGACATCACATCCCGCAGCGAAGCGGCCTCGACAGACGGGCGCAGCCCCGTGCGCGAGGCTGCGGGTTCGAGCTCTGCGGATGCAGGAGTCATTTCCCCTCTTCGGATTCGGGTTGAGGGTCCCCTACGCAACAAAGGGGTGGGTGG
Organism: Streptomyces sp. NPDC001219; assembly: GCF_053597915.1. NCBI lineage: Bacteria > Bacillati > Actinomycetota > Actinomycetes > Kitasatosporales > Streptomycetaceae > Streptomyces > Streptomyces sp. NPDC001219. The sequence continues at coordinate 10,265 of NZ_JBSFJF010000045.1, forward strand.
AAAACGTATCCGCTCGGCACTTTAGTGCGTTCAATCGCCAAGTAATCGAAGGCCTTTAACCATGTCGACGAGCCTTGATGACCGAGCTGTTACCGCACACTGGTGCGCATTCGGACATGTTGGCCACATGACCGATCCTTCGAATGCCTCCACCGAACAACCGCAGCTTGCCGAACCCCATCTGGGTGCCGTGCTGGCCTCCGCCGGCCTGGACGCCGAATACGTCCGGGCCGAGGGGAACTTTCTCTACCAGCGGGGCGAGGACGGCCGCGAGGTCACCGTCGTGGACTACGCGGGCGGATACGGCTCGCTCCTGCTGGGCCACAACAATCCCACGATCACCGCGTACGCGGTGGAGGTGTTGCAGAGCGGCATTCCGGTGCACTCGCAGTTCTCCGTGCACCCGGAGGCCGCCGAACTGGCGCTCGCTCTGAACCGGATCGTATGCCGCGAGACCGGCGACGACGAGCCGTTCTTCGCTGTCCTCGCCAACACCGGCGCCGAGGCCAACGAGGCCGCGCTCAAACACGCCGAGATGGACCGGGGTATCCGCCTCGGTGCGCTGCTGGACCTCGTCGGCAGCGGCCTCGACGCGGCGCGCGAAGCCGTGCGGAACGGCTCGGCGACGGTGCCCGCCGAGGTCTTCGCCCGATTCGGCCTGGACGGGGACGTGCCGGGTCCCGCCGCGCTGGACGAGCTGATCGACCGCCTCGCCGCCCACAACGAGGCCCAGGCCGGGCGCCCTCCGGTCTTCCTCACCCCGGAGGGCTCCTTCCACGGAAAGCTGGCCGGCACGGTCCAGCTCACCCACAACGAGGGCTACCGGGCTCCGTTCAGGGCGCTGGCCGCGCAGGCACGGTTCGTCCCGCTCGACCGGCCGGGCGCCCTGCGCAAGATCGTCGACGAGGAGCGCGCCACCCTGTTCGGCCTGGTCCTGGAGAACGGCCAGGTCCGGCTTTCGGAGCACGAGGCGCCCGTCATCTGCGCGTTCGTCCTGGAGCCGATCCAGGGCGAGGGCGGTATCCGCGAGCTGTCGGCGGAGTTCGTCCAGGAGATCCAGGAAGTCTGCGCGGAACTCGGCGCACCGGTCATCGTGGACGAGATACAGAGCGGCATGGGCCGCACGGGTGACTTCCTGGCCAGTACCCGTCTGGGGCTGCGCGGCGACTACTACACCCTCGCCAAGAGCTTGGGCGGCGGCCTCGCCAAGATCTCGGTGCTGCTGGTACGCGCCTCGCGCTACCACGGCGAGTTCGAGCTGATCCACAGCTCGACCTTCGCCAAGGACGGCTTCTCCAGCCGCATCGCCCTGAAGGTCCTGGAGCTCCTGGAGGCCGACGGCGGCGCCGCGTACCGCAAGGCCGCCGAGCTGGGCGACCGGCTGCTGGCCATGCTGGGTTCCATACGGGAGGACTTCCCCGAGGTCGTCAAGGACGTCCGCGGCCGCGGCCTGATCCTCGGTCTGGAGTTCCACGACCAGTCCGAGGCGCAGATCCCCGCGATCTCCGAGGCGGCTCGGGCCGGCCTGTTCGGCTATCTGGTCGCGGGTCACCTGCTGCGCGGCCACCGCCTCCGTACGTTCCCGACCGCGAGCGCCCCCAACACCCTGCGTTTCGAGCCGTCCGTCTTCCTGTCGGAAGACGAGATCGCCTGGCTGGAGTCGGCGCTGCGCGACACCTGCGACATCATCCGGGGCGGCTATCAGCGGCCGCTGGCGCTGCCCGCCGAGTAACGGACGAGACGACCTACGAGCGCCGGTGGCCGGGACACGGATCGTGTCCCGGCCACCGGCGCTCGTCTCTTTCCGGTTCCGCACCGCCTGAGGCAAGCCGGCGGGAGCCGCCCGTACCCGGCACACCGCTGGGCGGGACACGGCACGAAGCTGTGTCCCGCCCAGCGGGTTCCTGCCTCCCGGTCCACGCAGTCTCCCGGCCGGGAGACCGGGGGTCAGCCCTGTTTGAACGCCTCGACCAGGCTGGCCAGGCTGTGGGTGGCGTGGCCCTGCGCGACGCGACGCTCGATGAGCGCCTGGATGGTGGCCGAGAAGTCGCTGTTGATGCCCAGCTGCTTGCTCGTGGCGACCAGGTGCTCGATCGCGGCCTTGTTGACGCCGAGGCTGGAGACCTCGGTCTCGAAGCTCGCCGTGTCGATCTCCTGGGCGCTCTGCGGAATCGCCGGGCTGATGACGTGCTCGATCCAGGTCATGGCGAAAGGCGTGAAGGCCTCCGCCGAGACACCGGCCGAGTTGACGAGGGCTACGGCGTGGAAGTATCCGGCAAGGCTCGACCACAGCAGCGACAGCAGACCGAGGTCGTAGATCATCGGGACACCGGTGTCCGCGCCCAGGTACACGTTCGTGCCGGCGAGCAGCTTCAGCAGCTCCTCGTGCTCGGCGAAGACCTCCTGCGCGCCCGCGTAGAAGATCAGGGCCTGGGGAAGGCCGATCATCTGCGGGACGGCCATGACGGCACCGTCGAGGTAACGCACCCCGTTCTGCTCGGCCCAGACGGCGAGGGCGCGGGCGTCCTCGGGAGTACCCGAGGTGAGGTTGATGACCACCTTGCCCTTGAGTTCGGCGGCGGCACTGGTGAGCAGGTCGTTCAGCACCTCGTACGTGGAGACGCACGCCACGACGACCGGGCTGGCGTCGATCGCCTTCCGGATGTCGGCGGCGAGGACCGCGCCCTGCTCGACGAGCGCGTCCGCCTTGCCGGCGGAACGGTTCCACACGGTGGTCGGATTGCCGTTCTTCACAAAGGCGGTGGCCAGGGCGCTGCCCATCATGCCCAGACCGAGGACGGTCACCGGGCCCTGGTTCGTGTTCGACATGAACTCGTTCCTCAATTCTCTCTTCGGAATCAATACGCCGTGGAAGGCGGGTATTACAGGAAAAGGCTGTCGGGGTCGAGGCCGAGCAGCGTGCGGCCGTACACCTCGAGCCCCATGTTCGGAGCCATCAGACCGTGCCGGGACAGGCCCTGAAGGTCCCGGTAGAAGCGCTGGAAGGGCGCCTTCCGGGAAAGCGAGCCGGCGCCGCTGATGGAGTGGAGTGCCTCAAGAGCCTCCTGGGTGAGCAGGATCGCGGCGCCGGCCTTGCCGCGCACCTCCGCCTTCTCCTCCCAGGTCGGCTGCTCGCCGGCGTCGGCGCGCTCCTGGAGGACGCCGAGGTAGGTCTCGGCGAGCGCCTCGGCGGCCTCGATCTTGCTGTGTGCCAACGCGATCTGGATCTGGGTCAACGGGTGCTGCGCCTGGTCGGTGACATTGCTGTACGCGAGCGGCTTGCCCTTGACCGTGGCGACGAGTTCCTCGTGCGCGGCACGTGCCATGCCGATGTAGACGGCGACGGACTCGGCGACGACAAAGCTGATCAGGCTGTAGTCGCGCCCCTGGGAGCCGGTGACGGCACTGCCGCCGCTGGTGCCGAGGACGGCATCCTCCAGGGTGACGACCCGGTGGTGGGGGACGAAGAGGTCCGTGGCGCTGGACGTCGAGCTGCCGGTGGCGATGGCGGCCGAGACATGCCAGTCGTCGGCGATCGTCAACTCGTCCACCGGGACCATGGCGTAGACCTCTTCGACGTTGCCGTCGGCGTGTTCCAGTTCGGCCGCGAGCAGGTCCCAGTGGGCGCCGCGGACACCGGAGTTGAAGCGCCAGGCGCCGTTGAGGAGGTAACCGCCCTCGGCCGGGACCATCTTCGCGGTCGGGGTGAAGCCGCCGGAGATGCGTACGGAGCCGCCCTGGAAGATCTCCTCCTGTGCCTCCAGCGGGTACAGCGTGGCCATCCAGGCACTGGAGATCCAGGCGACGGCCACCCAGCCGGTGGAGCCACAGCCCCGGGAGATCTCGGTGATGATCTCGACCTGTTCCTTCAGTGAGAGGTCCAGGCCGCCGAAGCGCTTCGGCACGGCGATGCGGAAGACGCCGGCCTTCTCCAGAAGGTCGATGTTCTCCTGGACAATCCAGCGCTGGTCCTCGGACGCCACGCCATTCGCCCGCAGCGTCGGCACGATTTCCCGGACCGCCTTGAGAATGTTTTCCGCTTCAGTGGACCTGACGGCCATCCCGGCTCCTTGGTGGGTTCGGCGGGGGTGAAAGGCATGGGCGCAGGTCAGGCAGCGCCATCGCCAATTCGGGGGCCCGAACAAATTAAGCGAGACCGGACCACCCCCCGGCCACCGGTGAGTAATCGCCCCGTCCCTCTCAAGCTAACCAGAGAGCCTGTCGAGTGCGGCCACCGAGCGCTCATCGGACGGTAACTCGCTGATCTGTGGCTATTTTTAAACCCGCGGAGAAGGGTGATTATCGGTCAATGGGGATTACTGGATCACTTTCAGTCAATCGCAACTAGGGTGGTCGACCGTTCAGGCTTTCACAGCAGCGCTCGATTCCTGGACAACGGACCACGTTGTGTACCGAGGGGGCTGGAATGAAGTTCGAGAAAAAGACATTCTTCGGGGGAGTGCGTACCTCGCGCCGCGCGATACTCAAGGCCGGCGCCGCCGCGGGGGCGCTCGGCACCCTCGGTGTCGCCGCCTCCCACCCCGCCTTCGCGGCCGGCGCGGCCACGCCAGGCCGCAGCTACGACGCGATCGTCATCGGCGGCGGCTTCGCCGGAGTGTCGGCCGCACGGGAACTCAAGGCCAAGGGCAAGCGCACGCTGATACTCGAGGCCCGCGACCGCGTTGGCGGCCGGGCCTGGACGAGCAAGTTCGCGGGACTTCCCATCGAGTTCGGCGCGACCTGGATACACCCCAGCCAGACCCTGATCTGGAACGAGGTCCAGCGCCTGGGCATCGCCAGGGTGGACGACCCGAACCCCGACTTCTCGGTGTTCGCCACGGAGGCCGGCGGGTACGCCAAGCAGGACCTGACCTTCCTCGACCGGCAGGACGCCCTGCTGCGGAAGTTCGTCGAGGGCGCCGAGACGTATCTGCCGCGCGCCTACGACCCCTTCTCCCGCGAGGACCTGCTGGTCGACCTCGACAAGCTGACCCTCGGCGACCGGGCGCGCCAACTGCGTCTGTCGCCGCTGGAGATGAACTGGGTGAGCGCCACCACCGGCGCGTACGGCGGCGGCTTCGAGCGCGGCTCGCTCACGCAACTCGCCCACTGGTGGGCACTGTGCGGCTACAACACGGAGACGTTCCACGGCATCAACGTCACCCGCCCCGTCGGCGGGATGGGTGCCGTCATCTCCAAGATGCTTGCCGAGTCCGGTGCGTCGGTCGTCTGCAACGCGCCCGTCACCAAGGTCGCCGACAGCGGTTCCCGGGTCCAGGTGACGGCGGGCGGCCAGGTGTACGACGCCGCGGCCGTGGTGGTGGCCGTACCGGTGAACACCTGGAACTCCATCAACTTCGCCTCCGGTCTGCCGGCCGAGTTCTCGCGGTTGAGCACCCAGACCGTCGGCGTGCCGACTGCCAAGAAGGTCTTCATCCAGGTCCAGGGCGACATCGGCCGCCCGTTCGTGAGCGGCAAGAGCGGCGCGCTGCTCGACCTGGTCGTCGCACACGCTGACAAGTCCGCCCAGGGCACGGTGCTCATCGCCTTCAGCGTCAACCCGAAACTGGACGTCACCAGCGTGTCGCAGGTGCAGAGCGCCATGAGCGAGGTGCTCCCGGGAGCCAAGGTGCTGTCCGTCAACGGCCACGACTGGGGTAAGGACCCGTTCGCCAAGGGCGGTTGGACTTTCCGGCGCCCCGGTCAGCTGCTCGGTTCTCTGCGCACCGTCCGGCAGCCGCACGGGCGTCTGGTCTTTGCGGGCAGCGACATCGCGACCGGCTGGGGCGGCTATGTGGACGGCGCCATCGAGACCGGCATCCGGGCCGGCGGCCTCGCGGCCGGTCTGGCCACCCCCAAGGCCTCCGCGACGAGCTGAGCCCTGACGGACCCGACCAGCCGCCTCCCGGAGGTACGGGGGCGGTGAGGGGCAACCAGCCGGGCACCGGGATCAGTTGAGGGGAATCCCGGTCGCTCGGCCGGCGCCCTCGGGGGCGGCGGACGGACAGCTCACCAGGACTCCGCTCGGCCGACGGCCAACGCGCGGCACGGCATACCGATCGACGCTCTCGCTGCCATGGGAACCGTCAGTACATGTGGCAGTCATAAATTGTCGTGGTATTGGTCGCATTTTAGTACCCTTGGTCGCGTTCCCGGCGTATCAGGGTGAGCCCTGCGCCGCCCGCCAACCATGCTGAGGGACCATGTGGTTCAGGATGTTAGGCCCGTTAGAAGTCATATCCGGTGGGCAGCCCATCTCTCTGGGGGGCAGCAAGCAGAGGGCGACGCTCGGATACCTCCTCCTCCACCCCAACCAGACGGTCCCCATCAGCGGACTGCTGAAGGCGCTGTGGAGTGTCGAAGAAGCTCCGATGACCGCCCGCAAGATCCTGCAGAACTCGATCTGGAGCCTGCGGCGCAAACTCGTCATCGATGCGGCCGCGGACGTGCCCGTGGCGCTGCGCACCCAGCCCCCCGGCTACTCCCTGGACGTCGCCCTCGACCGCGTGGATCTGCACCTCTTCCATCAGTGGGTGCGCGAGGGGCGTTCCCGGCTGGAGGCGGGGGAACCCGACGGGGCGGCGACGCTGCTCAGCGACGCCCTGGAGCTGTGGCGCGGTCCGGCTCTCGCGGATCTGACCGAAGTGGGTCTGCTGTGGCCTGAGCTGACCATGCTCCAGAGCATGCGGCTGGACGTCCTGGAGGACCTCTTCGAGGCCCAGCTCGTCTGCGGGCGCCACTACGCGGTGCTCGGTGAGCTGGAGTCGCTGGTGGAGAACGAGCCGCTGCGCGAGCGCGCCTGTGGTCAGCTCATGCGCGCCCTCTACCGCTGCGGGCGTCAGTCGGACGCGCTGGGGGTGTTCAGCCGGCTGCGGGCCCGGCTGGTCGAGGAGCTCGGTCTCGAACCCAGCCGTGAACTCCAGCAGCTCCAGCAGGCGATCCTCACCCACGACACCGCCCTACAGCTGGCGCCGGCTCCCGGCGGACCGTACTCCGTGCGGGGCACGGCGGCCCTGTTGCTCGGTGCGGCGGAGACGGCGTCCCAGCCGCACGGCCCGCGGCCCGTCCCCGACAGCCCGGCCCCCGCCTCGCCCCGGCCTCCCCTCCAGAGCCCGGCCTCTCCTCCGCAACACGCCGCCCCGGCGAGTGTCCTGTCCGCTCCTGTTCCGACCCTGACGTTCGCGAAGTCCCCGCTCCAGAGGAACGGCGCCGCACCCAGACCCGACGGCAAGCCTCCCGCTTCGACCCTGCCGCCCGTCCAGGGTTCGGGGCCCGGTCCTCAGCGGCCGGCCCTGAGGGCCGTTCTCCCCGCCCCCGTCACGACGCCGGCTCCCAAGACGCCGTCTCCCGTTGTCGGTTCGGTGCTGCGGAACGACACGGCGACGGTCCATGTCCCCGTTCCGGGTCTGCCGACGGCGGGCGGCGGCGCGCCCACCGCCGCCTCCGCGGTACGCCGTGAGGCCAGCCTCCTGCTGGTGCGGGCCGAACCCGACCCGGCCTCGACCGACGCCGGTGAACTCGACGCCGTGATGGACGGGGTGGGCACTCTGGTCCATCAAGAGATCGAGCGCTGCGGCGGTACGGTCATCTTCTCGCTGCACGCGCTCACCCTCGCCTTGTTCTCGGCGGACCCGGACGACACCGTGTACCCGCTGCGCGCGGCCCGCGCCGCCACCGCGCTGCGCACTGCCCTGACCGCGTCCACCTCACGAACCGCGGGCGCCCCCCTGTCCGCCCGCACGGAGCTGCGCACGGCCATTGCGACGGGGGCACTGCTGGTGAGCCAGTCGCTCGGAGGCGGCCGACCGCCCAGGGTCTACGGCGCCACGGTGAAGGAGTGTGAGGCGCTGCTGGCCCTGGCGACCTCGGACGGCACCCAAGTCTGCGACCGCACGCGAGAGGAGACCAAGGAGCACTTCGCATACGAGGAGATCCCGGGCACGCCCGTCCGCTGGAAGCTGCTGGGGACCGTCGACCCCGAGCCCGCCGCGGACGGCGACGACCACCAACGCGAACTCGACCTGCTCCAGGGTGTGATGACCCACAGCAGTCGCTGGTCGCAGCCACACCTGATCAGCGTCCTGAGCAGCGAGGAAGGCCTCCGTCGTCGGATGCTCGGCAAGTTGGAGCACTTCGCCGCCTCGGGCCTGGACGGGGCCCAGGTGCTGACCTGGAACTGCCAGGACGCCGCCGAGTCGGGCCCCTTCGGCCTCCACCGGAGGATCATCTCCAGGTTCGCGGGACTGTCGAGGTCCGATCCGCCCTGGGCGGTCCGTCGAAAGGTCAGCGCCGCCGTCCAGCGCCTGGACGCCGGCAAGAGCTGCATCAACTGGCTCGTGGCCCGCTGCACTTCGGTTCTCGAAACGTCGAACCGCTCTCCCGAGCGGTTCGACGCCGACGAGTGGCGGGACGTCTGGCGGTACTTCCTGGAAGCCGTCGCCCATGACGGCCCGATCGTCCTGATCATCGACAATCTGCACCTTGAGGACTCGGCGACCAGAGAGCTCGTCGGCCTCCTCGCCCGGCTCCCCGGCCGTATCCCCCTCACCGTCGTAGCGGGCGCCGAGCCGGACATCCTGCGCCACGCCGACTGGTCCTCCGACAGGCGCTTCGCCACCACGGTGCTGCTCGACAAGCCGTCCGACGACGAACTCGACTGCTCGGACGAATCCTGTCTGCCCATCCAGTGAGGCATCCCACCACACTCGGGGCCACTGTCGACACCCTTGACAAGCGCCGTCGGGCACATCCGGGCCCGACGGCGCTGCTGATGGAGCGCGTCGTCATGGGCTGCCTGCCGCCGACCTCGGGTCTGAGGGGCGGGACCAGGGACCGTGATCTTCCGTGGGATGGGCAAGGCCTGGGGAGCAGCGGCGATCGTCCACGTCCGCGGTGGGCGCTGGAGGAGGGCAACGCCACCGGCGCTCGTGTGTGGGAGCCGTCTCGGGAGCACGGCTGCACGCCCTGCACCACTTCTACGCCTCCGAGGAACCTGGAGGTCGGCGCATCGATCGTCTCCCTGGCCCGCCGGCTCGGGCACTCCGACCCCGGGTTCACGCTGCGGAAGTACTCCCACTTCCTGCCCCGGGCGGGCGCACGGGCAGGGCCGCCGTCGATGCGACCTTCGCCACGGATGCCGCCGCACCCTGCCTGACCCGCTTCACCGCAGGTCAGGCCGGGCGCGGCGGCATTCAGCGGTCAGATATCCCGGAAGATCTCGATCTGCGCCCCGATCGAGTTGAGGCGTTCCGCCAGGTCCTCGTAGCCGCGGTTGATGACGTAGACGTTGCGCAGTACGGAGGTGCCTTCGGCGGCCATCATGGCCAGGAGGACGACTACGGCGGGGCGGAGGGCCGGGGGGCACATCATTTCCGCTGAGCGCCAGCGGGTGGTGCCGTCGACCAGGACGCGGTGCGGGTCGAGGAGTTTGACCTGGGCGCCGAGGCGGTTGAGGTCGGTCAGGTAGATCGCGCGGTTGTCGTAGACCCAGTCGTGGATGAGGGTCTGTCCCTGGGCGCTGGCCGCGATGGCGGCGAAGAAGGGGACGTTGTCGATGTTGAGGCCCGGGAAGGGCATCGGGTGGATCTTGTCCAGTGGAGCCTGGAGCTTGGAGGGGCGAACTGTCAGGTCGATGAGGCGGGTGCGGCCGTTGTCGGCGGCGTACTCGGTGCTGCGCTCGTGGTCCAGGCCCATCTCCTCCAGGACGGCGAGTTCGATCTCCAGGAACTCGACCGGGACCCGGCGGATCGTCAGCTCCGACTCGGTGACAACGGCCGCTGCCAGCAGGCTCATTGCCTCGACCGGGTCCTCGGACGGTGCGAAGTCCACATCGCGTTCGATGTGTGCGGCGCCGTGGACGGTGAGCGTGGTGGTGCCGATGCCGTCGACCCGGACGCCCAGCTCCTCCAGGAAGAAGCAGAGGTCCTGGACCATGTAGTTGGAGGAGGCGTTGCGGATGACCGTGACGCCGTCGTGCCGGGCGGCGGCGAGCAGGGCGTTCTCGGTGACGGTGTCGCCGCGTTCGGTCAGCACGATGGCGCGCTTGGGGGCGACACTGCGGTCCACCTCGGCGATGTAGGTGCCGTCGGTCGCGGTGATCTCCAGGCCGAAGTGGCGCAGCGCCGTCATGTGCGGGGTGACGGTGCGGGTGCCGAGGTCGCAGCCGCCCGCGTACGGCAGCTTGAAGTGGTCCATCCGGTGCAGCAGCGGGCCGAGGAACATGATGACGCTGCGGGTGCGGCGTGCCGCCTCGGTGTCCATCGAGTCGAGGTCGAGTTCCGCGGGCGGGACGATCTCCAGGTCGTTGCCGTCGTTGATCCACCGGGTCCGTACGCCGATGCTGCCCAGCACTTCGAGGATGCGGTAGACCTCCTCAATGCGGGCCACCCGGCGCAGAGTTGTGCGGCCGGCGTTCAGCAGCGTGGCGCACAGCAGCGCGACACAGGCGTTCTTGCTCGTCTTCACGTCGATACTGCCGGAGAGCCGGCGTCCGCCGACCACCCGCAGATGCATCGGCCCGGCGTAACCGAGCGAGACGATTTCGCTGTCGAGGGCCTCGCCGATGCGGGCGATCATCTCAAGACTGATGTTCTGATTCCCGCGTTCGATGCGGTTGACGGCACTCTGGCTGGTGCCCAGAGCCTCCGCAAGCTGCGTCTGTGTCCAGCCACGGTGCTGCCGGGCGTCACGGATGAGCCTGCCGATGCGTACGAGGTAGTCGTCTGCCATGGGGTGACCGTATCTCAGATATGAGATGGATTCCCCATAGCGGCACGCCGAGTAGTTCTACTACTATGCGAACAATTGGGGGGTGGTCATGAAGAGTGTCATGCGTTCCGCCGCGACCTGGGGCGGCTCGGTGCGGGTCTGGATGGGGGTTGCTCCCTTCCTTGTCGTGGTCATGGTGTTCGCGGGGATCTACGGGGGAGTGGCCGACCGGCTGCCCGATCCGCTGGCCACCCACTTCCGCGACGGAGAAGCCGACGGCTTCTCCTCGGCCCAGGGCTTTCTGGCCGTCGGCCTCGCCGTGCCACTCGTCCTCGGCTGCGTCCTCGGCGCGCTCGTGCAGCTGCGGGTGTCCGCCCCCGACGTGCCGTGGCTGATCGCCGGTTGCTACGCCTCCGCCGCCGCGCTCGGCTACGCCCTCTGCGGGACGCTGCTCGCCAACGCCGGTGTCAGCGACGCCTCGGGCGCCCGGCTGACGGAGGGGCAGGCGGGCGTGGGCACCGTTGTGGCGCTGCTCGCCGGCGGCGCGCTCGGGCGGCTGCTGGCCGGGGCGGTGCCTCCGCAGCCGCGGCGGACGCCCGGCGCGACGCCCCGGCTCGACCTCCCCGCCGGTACGGCGGCCGGCTGGTCACGCACCATCAGCTCAACCCCGCTGATCGCGCTGGGTGTCCTGCTGCTCGGTGCCGGGCTCGTCGTGGGCGCCCTCGCCGACTGGCTCGCCGCCGCCGGACTGCTGGTCGGCGGTGCCCTGGTACTGCCGCCGGCCTCCGTACGGGTGACCGTGGACCGCCGCGGGCTGGTCCTCTCGCCGACGCTGCTGCCCGGTCGCCTCCGGCTGCGCCGCATCCCTCTGGACCGCGTCGCCGAGGCCGGGAGCCGCCGGATCGCCTGCTTCGCCGAGTTCGGCGGTTGGGGCTATCGCGTCCGGGCCGGCGCCAGCGGCCTCGTCCTGCGCTCGGGTGAGGGCCTCGTGGTGCGGCTCACCAGCGGCCGGGAGTTCGCGGTGACGGTCGATGACGCGGCGACGGCCGCCGCCCTGCTCAACACGTATGCGGACCGCGCGCGGGCGCGGCAGGGAGGCTGAGGTGCTCTTCCGGGTCGACCCCGGGTCGTCCGTCCCGCTCGGCGACCAGATCGCGGCCTCGGTCCGCGGCGCCATCGCCGACGGCACGGTGGACACCGGGGAGCGGCTGCCGGCCGCCCGTGAACTCGCCGCGTCCCTCGGCGTGAACGTCCACACCGTGCTGCGCGGCTATCAGCGCCTCAAGGAGGAGGGGCTGATCGAACTCCGCCGCGGCCGCGGCGCGGTGGTCATCGGGGCCGCCGCCCCCGCCCGCGCCCGCCTCGGGGAGACCGCCGAGCGGCTGATCGCCGAGGCCCGCCATCTGGGGCTCTCCGACGAGGAGATCGTGACGGTGGTGCGGTTGGGGCTCGCGGGGCGGTAGGAGAGGCGGGGGCCTGGCTTTCCACGGTCGAGGTTCGGGCGTGCCATGTCGTCCCATGGCCGCACTGTTGCACCACCCTCGCGCCGCTCCGGGTACGCGCCGAACATGCCAAGAGACCCAGTAGCCCTGCTGCCGCTGCGGCGGCATGCTCGATCGCGCCGTCCCCCAGGCCCCTTCGGGGCAACCGTTCCGCACCCGGCGTCAGCGTGGCAGCCCGGATTCGTGTGCCGTCCCGGTCTCGTCCGTCGGTGACGGGCCCGGTGCGTGGAGGCGGCGTACCTGGGGGGAGAGCAGGGCGGCGGTCGAGGCGAGGGTGATCAGGGCGGCGCAGCCGGCCAGGGCGGCGGCGACGCCGGTTCGTGCCGCGACCGGCCCGGCGATGAGCAGGCCGAGCGGCGCGAAGGCCAGTGAGCCGAACCAGTCGTACGAGCTGACCCGGGACAGCGCCGCCTCCGGTACCTCCCGCTGGAGGGTGGTCGCCCACAGGACACCGAAGATGTCGGCGGCGATGCCCGAGCCGAACATGGCGAGCGCGATCCACGGCACCGGCGCCCGCACGGCGAGCAGCGCGATCGGGAGTGCCAGCGGGAAGGTGGCCAGTACGGCGGTCAGCACCGGCCGGCGCACCCGGATGCGGGCGGCCAGCCCGGCACCCGTAATGGTGCCCAGCGCCTGGGCGGCGACGATCAGCGACCAGGACCGTGCTCCGCCCAGCCCGTCCTCGGCCGCCAGCGGCCCCAGCACACCGGCATGGGCGTTCAGCGCGGCGACGACGACCGAGTACTGCGCGACGACCACCCACAGCCACTGCCGCCCGGCGAACTCCCGCCAGCCGTCCCGCAGATGGGCCCACCCCGACGCTCCCGTGCGGGCCCGCGCGGGAAGCCGGAGCCCCCGGATCAGCAGCGCACTCACCACGAACGACGCGGCGTTGAGCGCCAGCGCCCAGCCCGCGCCGACGACGGCGACGGCCACACCGGACAGCGCGAGCCCCAGCAGCATCGAGCTGTTCATGCCGACCCGCAGCAGCCCGTTCGCCCGCTGCAGCCGCTCGGCGGGCACCAGCAGCGGAATGACACCGTCCATCGCGGGGGCGAACAGCGCGGTGGCCGTACCCGCCAGCGCGGCCAGCGCGCAGAGCGTCATCAGGGGGGCGTGTCCCGTCAGGACCATGGCGGCGAGACCGGCGTACGCGGCGGCGCCGACGAGATCGGTGACGATCATCAGCCGGGAGCGCGACATCCGGTCCGCGAGCACCCCGCCGGCGAGGACGAACACCAGCTGGGGCACCGCCTGACAGGCCAGCACCAGCGACAGCTGCCCGGGTCCCGCGCCGGGCAGCGCCAGCACCGCGAAGGACAGCGCCACCCGGGCGAAGCCGTTGCCGAGGACCGAGATGGTGCGGGCGGAGGCCAGCAGAACGAACCGCTGGTCGCGCCACAGGGGCGGGCCGGCAGGCGGCGGTGCGGTGGCGGTCGGCGGGGGCGGACTGGGACGCGTGGGTTCCGGAGTGGCCGTCACGGCGTCAGCGTAGGAGCCGGACAGGCCTGCGTGTGCGGGTTTGCCGGAGGTTCGGATCGTTGCCCAACGGGGCGTCCGCGCATGGCTGTTGGGGATACGCGATGACTGGGGGAGGAGGTATTCGTGGGTGGCCGGTGGCCGGTGGCCGGTGGCCGGTGGCCGGTGGCCGGTCCGGTGCCCCGGTGGCGCAGGCTCGGCCGGGCCGCCGTGCGCGCCCACGGCAACGCCGGGCCCCGGTGCGGGGCCCGGCGTGTGTGATGCTGCGGCCGGTGGAACGGCCGGGTGGTCCGGTCAGGCGAACTGGCCGGGGCGGTAGTCGCCGGCGGGCTGCTGGACCATGACGTTCGCCCGGTTGAAGGCGTTGATCAGGGCGATCTCGCACACCAGGGCGGCCAGCTGCTCCTCGTCGTAGTGCTTGGCGGCGTTCGCCCAGGCCTCGTCCGTGACCCCGCCGGCCGCGTCCGCGATACGGGTGCCCTGCTCCGTCAGCTCCAGCGCGGCCCGCTCGGCCTCGGTGAAGACGGTGGCCTCGCGCCACGCCGCGACCAGGTGGAGGCGTACGGAGGTCTCACCGGCCGCCGCCGCGTCCTTGCTGTGCATGTCGGTGCAGAAGCCGCACCCGTTGATCTGGCTGGCGCGGAGCCGCACCAGCTCCTGCGTCGCGGTCGGCAGCGTCGAGTTCTCGAGCACCTTGCCTGCCGCGATCACGTGCTGGAAGACCTTGCCCATGGTCGGGCTGCCGAAGAGGTCCAAACGGGCACTCATGATGTTCTCCTTTGCCGATCGGTGTTTGCACACGTACGACGGCGCAGCTCGGCAGGATGTGACATGAGCGTTTGACCTGCGTTTTTTCCTCCTGCGCCGGAGCGAGGGGCGCGACGGGGCCGTGCCGCTGCCGGGAGGCCACTCCTGGGGCCCGAACCCGGACATCCGCGTCACTCCACGTCCGGCGGGACGAACCCGGTGGTCGCGGCCTTCCGTGACCACGATCGCGGGCTGCGGGCACAGCGCACCCCGGTCGGGGCATGACCAGGGCGCGGCGATGTATTAGAGTTATCTCGACATCGAGATATTTGCCGAGAGGCGTACCGCTGCCGCGCCAGTAAGGGATACCTAACTTAGGCTCACCTTAGCGGATGGGGCAAGGACGGTGACGGCAGCATTGCGGTGGTACGCGCGAATTCATGCATGAAGGAGACTGTCGTGTCGGCGAACAGCTTCGACGCCCGCAGCACGCTGCAGGTGGGCGACGAGTCGTACGAGATCTTCCGGCTGGACAAGGTCGAAGGCGCCGCGCGTCTTCCCTACAGCCTGAAGGTGCTGCTGGAGAACCTGCTCCGCACCGAGGACGGCGCGAACATCACCGCCGACCACATCCGGGCGCTCGGAGGCTGGGACTCGCAGGCCCAGCCCAGCCAGGAGATCCAGTTCACGCCGGCCCGCGTGATCATGCAGGACTTCACCGGTGTGCCCTGCGTCGTGGACCTCGCCACCATGCGTGAGGCCGTGAAGGAGCTCGGCGGCGACGCCGACAAGATCAACCCGCTGGCGCCGGCCGAGCTGGTCATCGACCACTCCGTCATCGCCGACAAGTTCGGCACGAAGGACGCCTTCGGCCAGAACGTGGAGCTGGAGTACGGCCGCAACAAGGAGCGCTACCAGTTCCTGCGCTGGGGCCAGACCGCCTTCGACGAGTTCAAGGTCGTCCCGCCGGGCACCGGCATCGTCCACCAGGTGAACATCGAGCACCTGGCCCGTACGGTCATGGTCCGCAACGGCCAGGCCTACCCCGACACCCTCGTCGGCACCGACTCGCACACCACCATGGTCAACGGCCTCGGTGTGCTGGGCTGGGGCGTCGGCGGCATCGAGGCCGAGGCCGCGATGCTCGGCCAGCCGGTCTCGATGCTCATCCCGCGCGTCGTCGGCTTCAAGCTGACCGGTGAGCTCAAGCCCGGCACCACCGCCACCGACCTGGTGCTGACCATCACCGAGATGCTGCGCAAGCACGGCGTCGTCGGCAAGTTCGTCGAGTTCTACGGCGAGGGCGTCGCCGCCACCTCGCTGGCCAACCGCGCCACCATCGGCAACATGTCGCCGGAGTTCGGCTCCACCGCCGCGATCTTCCCGATCGACGACGAGACCCTGAAGTACCTGCGCCTGACCGGCCGCGACGAGCAGCAGGTCGCGCTCGTCGAGGCGTACGCCAAGGAGCAGGGCCTCTGGCTCGACCCGGCCGCCGAGCCCGACTTCTCCGAGAAGCTGGAGCTGGACCTGGCGACGGTCGTCCCGTCGATCGCCGGCCCGAAGCGTCCGCAGGACCGCATCGTCCTCGCCAACGCCGCCGAGCAGTTCGCGCAGGACGTGCGCAACTACGTCGAGGACGACGACGAGGCGGGCAAGGAGTCCTTCCCGGCCTCCGACGCCCCGGCCGCCACCAACGGTGTGCCGACCCGTCCGACCACGGTCACCGCCCCCGACGGCTCGACCTACGAGATCGACCACGGTGCGGTGACGGTCGCGGCCATCACCTCCTGCACCAACACCTCGAACCCGTACGTCATGGTCGCCGCCGCGCTGGTCGCGAAGAAGGCCGTGGAGAAGGGCCTGACCCGCAAGCCGTGGGTCAAGACCACCCTCGCCCCGGGCTCCAAGGTCGTCACCGACTACTTCGACAAGGCGGGCCTGACCCCGTACCTCGACAAGGTCGGCTTCAACCTCGTCGGCTACGGCTGCACCACCTGCATCGGCAACTCCGGCCCGCTGCCGGAGGAGGTCTCCAAGGCCGTCAACGAGCACGACCTGGCCGTGACCTCGGTGCTCTCCGGCAACCGTAACTTCGAGGGCCGGATCAACCCCGACGTCAAGATGAACTACCTGGCGTCCCCGCCGCTGGTCGTCGCGTACGCCCTCGCGGGTTCCATGAAGGTGAACATCACCAAGGACGCGCTGGGCACCGACACCGAGGGCAACCCGGTCTTCCTGAAGGACATCTGGCCGACCGAGGCCGAGGTCAACGACGTCGTGGCGAACGCCATCGGCGAGGACATGTTCAACAAGTCCTACCAGGACGTCTTCGCGGGCGACGCCCAGTGGCAGGCGCTGCCGATCCCCACCGGCAACACCTTCGAGTGGGACCCGCAGTCCACTTACGTGCGCAAGCCCCCGTACTTCGAGGGCATGACGATGGAGACCACCCCGGTCTCCGACATCTCCGGCGCGCGGGTGCTCGCCAAGCTGGGCGACTCGGTCACCACCGACCACATCTCCCCGGCCGGTGCGATCAAGGCCGACACCCCGGCCGGTCAGTACCTCACGGAGCACGGCGTCGAGCGTCGTGACTTCAACTCCTACGGCTCGCGCCGTGGTAACCACGAGGTCATGATCCGCGGCACGTTCGCCAACATCCGCCTGCGCAACCAGATCGCGCCGGGCACCGAGGGCGGCTACACCCGCGACTTCACCCGGGCCGCCGAAGGTGACGGGGAAGCTCCGGTGTCGTTCATCTACGACGCCTCGCAGAACTACCAGGCGGCCGGCACCCCGCTGGTCATCCTGGCCGGCAAGGAGTACGGCTCCGGTTCGTCCCGCGACTGGGCGGCCAAGGGCACCGCGCTGCTCGGCGTCAAGGCCGTCGTCGCCGAGTCCTACGAGCGCATCCACCGCTCGAACCTCATCGGCATGGGAGTCCTGCCGCTGCAGTTCCCGGAGGGCGCCTCCGCCGAGTCCCTCGGCCTGACCGGCGAGGAGACCTTCTCCGTCACCGGTGTGACCGAGCTGAACGACGGCACCACCCCGCGCACCGTCAAGGTGGCCACGGACAGCGGCGTCGAGTTCGACGCGGTCGTCCGCATCGACACCCCCGGTGAGGCGGACTACTACCGCAACGGCGGCATCATGCAGTACGTGCTGCGCTCGCTGATCCGGAAGTAAACGCAGCCGTAAGTAAGTCCCCCGCAGCAGCAGGACGGGCCGCATCCCCTCGACCGAGGGGGTGCGGCCCTTCCGTTTGCCGTACCACGGTTACCCGAGCAGCTCGATCTCGGCGAGGGTGCCGGTGCCGTCGGGCACCAGCCGGTAGTGCCGGTAGCTGTCCGGCCGGCCGATGCCGAAGACGCGGGTCTGGCGGTCCCAGGTGAAGGACTCACCGCCGCGGTGGTCCAGCCGGGTCCACCGCTTCCCGTCGGCGGAGCCCTCCAGCGTCCAGCCCTTCGGTGCCGCGGCCCGGTCCGCCGAGGTGAGGGTGTACGAGGTGACCCGTGCGGGGCGGGTGAGGTCCACGGGGGCGCCGGTGAGGGCGGCCGTGGTGCCGGAGGTGTTGTCGAAGAGCGGACCGCCGTCGGGGCCGGTCACGTCCTGGGGCGGGGCGGGGACCCGGTCGTCCTTGGTGATCGACGTCGGGGCGGCGTGCGCTCCGGTGCCCCAGTCGGACGGGCGGTCGCCCATGGCGAAGTCCAGGGTGCCGCCGCGGGCGAGGAGCCGGTGCGGCAGTGCGGTGGAGTTCCAGGGCTCGCCGTTCACCCGGAGGCCCTGGACATAGACATGGCGCGCGTTGTTCCGCGGGGCGTTGACGGTGAGATCGCGCCCGTTCTCCAGATGGACCGTGGCCTTGGTGAAGAGGGGGGAACCCACCGCGTATTCGCCCTGGCCCATCACCAGCGGGTAGAAGCCGAGGGCGCTGAAGACGTACCACGCGGACATCTCGCCGTTGTCCTCGTCGCCCGGGTATCCCTGGCCGATCTCGCTGCCGAGATAGAGCCGGGACATCGCCTCCCGGACCTTTTCCTGGGTCTTCCAGGGCTGCCCCGCCGCGTCATAGACGTAGGCGATGTGGTGGGAGGGCTGATTGCTGTGCCCGTACATGCCCATGCGGGTGTCGCGGGCCTCGGTCATCTCATGGATCACCTGGCCGTAGGAGCCCGCGAACTCCTTGGACGCGGTCTCCGGGGTGGCGAAGTAGGCGTCCAGTTTCCTGGCCAGGGCGGCGCGGCCGCCGTAGAGGTTGGCCAGCCCCCGGGTGTCCTGCGGTGCGGTGAAGGCGAAGGTCCAGGCGTTGGTCTCGGTGTAGTCGTGGCCCCAGACACGGGGGTCGAAGGTGCCCGGCGGCAGCCGCCAGCCGCCCCGGGCGTCCTTGCCCTGGAAGAAGCCGACCTTGTGGTCGAAGAGCTTGACGTAATTCTGGGCGCGGCCCAGGAAATAGGCCGATTCCTCCTTGTAGCGGGGCTTCCTGGTCTTCTCGTACAGCGCCTTGCCCATACGGGCGATACCGAAGTCGTTGAGGTAGCCCTCCAGCGCCCAGGACATGCCCTCGCGGGTGTCGGTGCTCGTATAGCCGAGGAAGGGGGAGGTGGTCATGCCCTTGCGGCCGACCCCGGGGTTCGGCGGGGCGACGGTGGCGTTCTTCACGGCCGCGGCATAGGCCGCCTCGGCGTCGAATTCCACCCCCTTGGCGTAGGCGTCGGCGAACGCCACATCGGAACTCGTCCCGGTCATCAGGTCCGCATAGCCGGGTGAGGACCAGCGGGAGATCCAGCCGCCGTCCTTGTACTGCTGGACGAAGCCGTCGACCATTCTCCCCGCGCGTTCCGGGGTGAGCAGCGAATAGGCCGGCCAGGTGGTCCGGTAGGTATCCCAGAAGCCGTTGTTGACGTGGACCTCACCGTCGACGATCTTCGAGCCGGTGTGGGTCGGGGTGTCCTGGCCGGTCTGCGGCGAGAACGGGCTGGCGTAGCGGCTGCGCGAACCGACCTTCTCGAAGCCGGAGTTGGGGTAGAGGTAGAGACGGTAGAGGTTGGAGTAGAGGGTGGTGAGCTGATCGCGGCTCGCGCCCTCGACCTCGACCCGGCCCAGCAGGTCGTCCCACTGCGCCCGCGCCCGGTCCCTGACCTCGTCGAAGGCCGCGCCGTCGGGGATCTCCCGGGTCAGGTTCGCCTTCGCCTGGTCCACGCTGATGAGTGAGGTCGCGATCCGCATGGTCACCGTGCGGTCCGCGCCGGGCCGGAAGCGGAGATAACCGGTGACGTCCTTGCCCCCTCCGCCCTCCAGCCTGCCGCCGCCGGTGACCGGGGCGTCGAAGACCCCGTAGACGAACAGCCGGGTGGCGCCGACGGACAGCCCGCTCCTGACGTCCGAGAAGCCGGTGACGACGCCGCGCCCGGTGTCCAGGCTCAGCCCGCCCTTGTTGTTGACGTTGTCGAAGATGAGGCTCGCCCGGTCCCCGGGGAAGGTGAAGCGCATCAGCGCGGCGTGATCGGTCGGGGTGATCTCCGTCTTGAGGCCGTTGTCGAAGGTCACGCCGTAGTAGTGCGGCTTCGCGGTCTCGCGGGAGTGGTGGAAGGGCAGCGCCCGGCCGGTGCGCGAGGCGTCCGGGGTGCCGGCCGCGACGGACGGCATGACCTGGAAGGTCTGCCGGTCGCCCATCCACGGGCTCGGCTCATGGCTGGCGCTGAACGCCTGGAGGGTGGGGAGGTTGTCGGCGTTGTTCTTCCGCGCGTACTCGTAGAGCCAGTCGGAGGAGCCCGCGTTGGTGACCGGGGTCCAGAAGTTGAAGCCGTTGGGGACCGCGGTGGCGGGGAAGGTGTTGCCGCGCGAGAAGCTGCCGCTGGACAGCGTGCCGCGGGTGGTGACGGCGTAGTCGGAGAGGTGCGCGAGCGGCCGGTCGGGGGCCTTGGGGGCGAGGGTGAGGTCATCGATCCAGCCGCGGAAGGCCGGGGCGGTCCGCGGTGCCGACGGCGCGTCGTAGCCGACCAGGACGCGGTCGACGGTCTTGCCCGCGGCGACCGTGCCGATCCGCGCCTCCCGGTTGTTCCACTGGTTGACGGAGAGCGTCTTGGCGGCGGCCTGGCCGCGGGGCGTCAGCGGCGTGCCGTGCTGGTCGACGGCGGACAGGTCGCTGAGGTAGGTCCCGTCGGTGAAGGCCAGATCGACGGCGGCATGGGTCGCCGGGTAGTCCGGATCGCTCTTCGCCATCTCGGGGAAGATCTTGTACGAGAGCGAGGTGGCCGCGGTGACCGGGACGTCGACATCGAAGACCTTGTCGTACGCGTAGCCGTGGCCCCGGGCGGTGTGGGTGCCGGCGTAACGCAGTGCGTGCCCGCCGGTGAAGCCGGCGTGCGCCTTGGCGGTGGGGGAGTCGGCGGGGCCGGTGTCGGTCCCGGTGGTCATGCCGGGTGCCCCCGGGGTGGTCTCCGGGTCGACACCGGAGGTGCGGGGTTTTCCGTCGGGGCCGGTCTCCACGGTGTCGGTCCAGTCCGGCCGCGGTTCGCCGGGCTCGAACGAGGAGCTGAACTCCGTGGCGTCCCGGGGTGGTTGGGGTGGTGCTGCCTGGGCCGGGCCGGGCGCGGTGGCGAGGAGCAGAGCGGCCACCACGAGGGCGACGGGGCGGGCGGTTCCCCGCAATGGACTGTGCCGGTTTCTGAGCCGCACGCGAGCCCTCTCAACGGGATTGACATCGTTGTCAGTTACATGGCGCCGAGGCAAACAGAGATAAGTAAGGTGCGTGGGGCCTTTGGTGTCAAGGGTGGCGCGGGGATCGGTGCGCCGGTCGTGTCGTCCGGCGGCTCCGGCTGCGGTCCCCTGGACGAAATCCCCGCATACCGGGGAGGTCTCAACTAGGGAAAGACTGCCGTCCAACGCCGCATCCGATCTTCCCCTGCGGCCGGAAGTGGACTATACCTGTCGGCGTCCGACGGCCCCACGGCCGAGGCCGCGAATCCGGGGGGAAGGCGGGAACGCATGACTGCCCCGCACTTCTCTGGCGTGCCCGGTGCACATCCCGTACAACTCAGCTTCATCTGACCCGCGGTGCCGGGGTGGCTCCGGTACACCGCCTGAGTCCTGAAGAAGGCGAGGACTTGAGCATGGGATTCACCTCTCCATTCAACCGTCGTGATCTGGTCAAGCGGGCCGCGGCCCTGGGAATCGTCGCCGTGCCGGCCATGGGAATGCTGTCGGCGTGCGCGAGCGGCGGCAGCGACGACAGTGACAACAAGGTCGACAAGGGAAAGAAGTCGGACCGGAATCCGCTCGCGGTCAATGAGTCGGCCGGGCTCGATGTCGTCATCTTCGACGGCGGATTCGGCGACAAGTACGCCAAGGACGCGCAGAGCGAGTATGTGAAGGCCTTTCCGAAGGCCGACGGCAAGGTGAAACTCTCCTCCACCCAGAAAATCCAGTCCACGCTGCAACCGCGTTTCAACGGCGGCAATCCCCCGGACCTCGTCGACAACTCCGGTGCGGAACAGATGGACTTCGGCACACTGGTCGCCAAGGACCAGCTGACCGACCTCTCGCCGCTCCTCGACGCCCCCTCGATCGACGACCCGGGAAAGAAGGTGCGGGACACCCTGCGCCCCGGCGTCGTCGAAATGGGTCAGTTCGGCGGCAAGGAGACCTGGCTTCTCTACTACGCGTACACGGTCTACGGCGTCTGGTACTCCAGGAGCAATCTCCGGAAGCTGGACGCGGAGTATCCGGAGACCTGGGACGACATGCTGGCCCTGTGCGCGAAGGCCAAGAAGAAGGGCGTCGCGGGCTGGACGTACCCGGGCAAGTACCCCTACTACCTTCCGTTCAGCCTCTACCCGTTCATCGCCAAGATCGGTGGTGCGGAGGTCCTGCGGAAGATCGACAATCTGGAGCCCGACGCCTGGAAGGACCCGGCGGTCAAGGCGGCCTTCGACGCCTATTACGAGCTGTACAAGAAGGGCTATGTCCTCAAGGGTTCGCCCGGACTGGACCACCTCCAGTCGCAGAAGGCGTGGGCCGAGGGCAAGGCGCTGTTCATTCCGAACGGTTCCTGGGTGGAGAACGAGTCGGCCCAGCAGATCGAGAAGAACCCGCACTTCGAGCTCGCGGTCGGCGCCCCTTCCAGCCTGTCGGACTCCGACAAGATGCCCTTCGGCACCCTCTGGGCCTCGGGCGGCGAGCCCTACATCGTGCCGCGGAAGGCCCGTAACGCCGAGGGCGCCATGGAGCTGCTGCGCATCATGCTCAGCAAGAAGTCCTCGCAGAACTTCATCCGGCAGGTCTCCTCGCTCACCTCGCTCAACGGCGGCACCGAGGGGCTGAAGCTCCCGCCGGGCCTGGCCTCGGCGCAGGCGGCGCTGCAGAAGGCCGGCGAGAACATCGTCAATCCACGGCTGCAGGACTGGTATGTGGCGCTCCAGAAGGAGCGGATCGGGGTCGGCGCGGTGGGCGAGATGATGGCCGGCCGGCTGACTCCCGACGAGGCCATCAAGAAGATCCAGAAGTACGCGGACGACACCCGCGACGACTCCAGCGTGAAGAAGTACCGGCGCTGACCGAGACGTTCGATGCGGCACCGGTGGCGGCACACGCAGGCAGAGAACGGGATCGGTAGTCATGAAACACGGTAAGTACCGTTTCATCGCGGGGTTCTTGGTCCTCCCGCTGGCGATTTACGCGATCTTCGTGATCTCGCCCTTCGTGCAGGCCATCTACTACTCCTTCACGGACTGGACCGGGCTGAGTCCGGACATGAGGATGGTCGGCTTCGACAACTATGCGCGCCTGTTCCAGGACGGTGTCTTCTGGTCCGCCGTGGCCAACAGCGTCACGTTGTTGCTGCTCCTGCCGGTGGTGACGCTCTCCCTCGGGCTCTTCTTCGCCTTTATGCTCAACGTCGGTGGCCGCCGCAGGAGGAAGGCGGTCATCGGCGGGGTGCGCGGTTCGGGCACCTACAAAATCCTCTACTTCTTCCCGCAGGTGCTGTCGGTCCCGATCGTCGCGCTGCTCTTCCAGTTCGCGTACAACCCGGAGAGCGGCGCGCTCAACGCCTTCTTCGACGCGGTCGGGCTGGACGGGGTGCAGCCGGACTGGCTGGGCGATCCGCAGCTCGCGCTGTGGTGTGTGATGGCCGCGATGGTGTGGGCCAATGTCGGCTTCTATGTCGTGCTGTTCTCCGCCGGTATGAGCTCGATTCCGAAGGACTTCTACGAGGCCGCGCTGCTGGACGGCGCGAACCGTTTCCACACCTTCTTCCGGATCACCCTGCCGCTGCTGTGGGACACCGTCCAGACCGGCTGGATCTATATGGGCATCCTCGCCCTGGACGTCTCGGCGTTCGCCTTCGTGCAGATCATGAGCGTCGGTCCGGGCGGTCCCGACTACGCGACCGAGGTCCTTCCGCTGTACGTGTACCAGAAGACCTTCCGGGACGGTCAGGCCGGATATGCGACCGCCATCGGCGTTTCCCTGCTGATCGTGACCCTCGTCTTCTCGGCCGTCGTCATGCGGCTGGGGCGGCGCGAGCGACTGGAGTTCTGATGAGTGCGCAGACAGACCCCGCGGACCTCCCGGGGGTGACGAAGGAGCACACCTCGGGCACCTCGCGGCTGCCGGGCCAACGGGGCGGGCAGGGGCGGACGGACGGCGCCGGCTCCGGCGGGGAGCGCGGTGAGGGCAGGGTCCTCAACGTCTTCTCGCACGGCGTCCTGGTGATCTGGGGACTGCTGGTCACCATGCCGCTGCTGTGGGCGGTGGTCAGCTCCTTCAAGGACGACTCGGAGATCTTCGGCTCGCCGTGGGGGCTGCCGTCGGCCCTGCACTTCGACAACTGGTCACGCGCCTGGGACAAGGCGAACATGGGCCAGTACTTCCTCAACTCGCTGATCGTGGTGGGTGGTTCGCTGATCGGCACGATGCTGCTGGGCGCGATGGCGGCGTATGTCCTGGCCCGCTTCGACTTCCCCGGCAACCGCTTCCTGTACTTCCTGTTCGTGGGCGGGATGGGCTTCCCGGTCATCCTGGCGCTGGTCCCGCTGTTCTTCGTCATGAAGAACATGGCGCTGCTGGACACCTACCACGGGCTGATCCTGGTCTACATCGCCTACTCGCTGCCGTTCACCGTCTTCTTCCTCAGCGGGTTCTTCCGGACGCTGCCGACGTCGGTGGCCGAGGCGGCGCTCATCGACGGCGCCTCCCACACCCGTACCTTCTTCCAGGTGATGCTGCCGATGGCCAAGCCCGGCCTGATCAGCGTCGGCATCTTCAACTTCCTCGGGCAGTGGAACCAGTACCTGCTGCCGACGGTGCTCAACGTCGGTGACCCGGACAAGAAGATGCTGACGCAGGGGCTGGTGGCCCTGGCGGTGAGTCAGGGCTACAAGGGGGACTGGTCCGGTCTGTTCGCCGGGCTGACGATCGCGATGCTGCCGGTGCTCGCCGCGTACATCGTCTTCCAGCGGCAGGTGGTCGCCGGTCTGACGGCCGGTGCCCTGAAGTAGGGCGGTGGGCCGGGCGCCGCCGGCGGGTGTTCCCGGGGTCCGGCGGTTCGGCGACCGCCGGTCCGGCGAAAGATTTGCGCCACCTTCGTGTGCCGCTCCGTTGCGCGTCCCGGGGCGGCACACGGCGTCGATACGCGCCTCCGGCCGGGACCGGAGCAGCCGCTTCCTGATCATGCCGGGCTCAACGCCTTGACGAGACTTCCCGACGGGCGTTCTGCTTAGAGTTCACATGTTGAATCGATGGCCGCCCCCCGAGGACGTGGGTGCGGTCGGCGGGCGGTGGTCGTGCCTCCCCGGCTTCGGCTGGTGGGCGTCCCCGGCCCCAGACGGGAGTGGATGAGTCGATGGAGACTCCGGGCTCGCAGTCCTCGCTGCACCGGGCCAATCTGGAGCGGGTCGTACGCGCGGTGCGTATGGCGGGCTCACTCACGCAGGCGGAGATCGCCCGGAGCACGGGGCTGTCCGCGGCCACCGTCTCCAACATCGTTCGCGAGTTGAAGGACGGCGGGACCGTTGAGGTGACCCCGACCTCGGCGGGCGGGCGGCGGGCGCGCAGCGTCTCGCTCTCCGGTGACGCGGGCATCGTCGTGGGGGTCGATTTCGGGCATTCCCATCTGCGGGTGGCGGTCGGCAACCTCGCCCACCAGGTGCTCGCCGAGGAGGCCGAGCCGATCGATGTGGACGCCTCCGCCGCCGAGGGCTTCGACCGGGCGGAACAGCTGGTCAACCGGCTGATCGCGGCCACCGGGATCGACGCGGGCAAGGTCGTCGGCGTCGGTCTGGGCGTGCCGGGTCCCATCGACGTGGAGTCCGGGACGCTCGGCTCCACGGCCATCCTGCCGGGCTGGACGGGGACGAACCCCGGCCGGGAGCTGTCGGGGCGCCTCGGGGTGCCGGTGCACGTCGACAACGACGCCAACCTCGGCGCGCTGGGCGAGCTGGTCTGGGGCGGTGGCCGCGGGGCCGCCGACCTGGCGTACATCAAGGTCGCCAGCGGTGTCGGCGCCGGGCTGGTGATCAGCGGGCAGATCTACCGCGGGCCGGGCGGCACGGCGGGCGAGATCGGGCACATCACGCTGGACGAGGCCGGTCCGGTGTGCCGCTGCGGCAACCGCGGCTGCCTGGAGACCTTCACCGCGGCCCGGTACGTCCTCCCGCTGCTGCAGCCGAGCCACGGGCCCGACCTGACCATGGCGCGGGTGGTCCAGCTGGCCCGCGAGGGCGACCCGGGCTGCCGCCGGGTCATCGCGGACGTCGGGCGCCATATCGGCAGTGGTGTGGCGAATCTGTGCAATCTGCTCAATCCCAGCCGGGTGGTGCTCGGCGGGGATCTCGCCGAGGCCGGTGAGCTGGTGCTCGCGCCGATTCGTGAGTCGGTCTCCCGGTACGCGATCCCCAGCGCGGCCCGGCAGTTGGGCATCGTTCCGGGCACCCTCGGGGGCCGGGCGGAGGTGCTCGGCGCGCTGGCGCTGGTGCTGAGCGAGATGGGTGACGCGACCCTGCTCGACGGCGGTCTGCCGGCGGACGCTCCCGCACTGGCCTGAGCGCGCTGAGTTCACGCAGCTAACGCATGGCACCGTTGTCATCTCGTTAAGGATTTACTCCTTGACGGTCGGCTGGCGGCCGAGTTGACTTCCAGCCACCTCGGCCGCAACGACGCGGCCACGTCAGGGAGGCAACCTCAATGAACGTTTGGACGCGTCGCGTCGTCATAGGCACTGCCGCCGTCTCGATGGCGCTCTCCGTGGCCGCCTGCGGTAAGGCCGGCGACGGCGACAAGGCGGGCGGCGGCGACAACAAGACGATCGGCCTGCTGCTGCCGGAGAACAAGACCACCCGCTACGAGACCTTCGACCGCCCGCTCATCGAGTCGAAGATCGGGGCGCTCTGCAGCGACTGCAAGGTGCGGTACAACAACGCCTCGCAGGACACCGAGAACCAGAAGAAGCAGTTCGACGCGCTGATCACCCAGGGCGTGAAGGTGATCATTCTGGACGCGGTCGACTACAAGGCGACCAAGTCCTGGGTGAACCAGGCCGCCAAGAAGGGCGTGAAGGTCGTCGCCTACGACCGGCTCGCCGAGGGCGACATTTCAGCCTATGTGTCCTACGACAACGAGAAGATCGGCCGCCTCCAGGGCGAGGCGCTGGTCAAGGCGCTCGGCGACAAGGCCAAGGACAGCGAAGTCGTCATGATCAACGGCTCGCCGACCGACCCGAACATGCCGTTCTTCAAGAAGGGCGCCCACAGCGTCCTCGACAAGCAGGTCAAGAAGATCGCGTACGAGCAGGACATCCCCGACTGGTCGCCGGACGAGGCCAACCGGAAGATGGGTGCCGCCCTCGACTCGCTCGGCAAGGACGGCTTCCAGGGCGTCTACTCCGGCAACGACGGCATGGCCGGCGGCATCGTCACCGCGCTCAAGCAGAAGGGCGTCAAGGTCCCGGTCGGCGGCCAGGACGCCGAGCTGGCGGGGCTGCAGCGGATACTCAAGGGCGACCAGGCGTTCACGATCTACAAGCAGATCAAGCCGCAGGCCGACTCCACCGCCGAGATCGCCGTCAAGCTGCTCAAGGGCGAGAAGATCGACTCCCTGACGGACACCAAGGTCGACAGCCTGAGCGGCGAGGCCAAGGACATCCCGGCCAAGCTGTACGACGCGCAGATCGTGACCAAGGACAACATCGCCTCCACGATCATCAAGGACAAGGTCTACAAGGCGAGCCAGATCTGCGCCGGCGACGCCAAGAAGGCCTGCGAGGCGGCCGGCATCAAGTAGGGCCCCGGGCCCTCCGGCGCCGCCCCGGCCCCGGCGTCCCGGCCCCCGGCCCGTTCCCCGTCCGGCGGGGCCGCGCGGCACCGTCCCGCGGCCCCCGCCCCGGCCCTGTCCCCGGTCCCCACCGCTCCGCGCCGCCCCTCCCCGGGCGCGGACGCCGGACCGCCCCTCGCAAGCCCCCCCGCTCCACGTACCACCATCCCCGCCGTTGTGACGGCGGCGAAGGAGATGATTCACGTGTCCGCTTCGCCTGTGCTGGCGTTGCGCGGAATCTCCAAGCGGTTCGGCGCCGTCCAGGCACTCACGGACGTCACCCTGGAGATCCACCCCGGTGAGGTGGTCGCCCTCGTCGGCGACAACGGCGCCGGCAAGTCCACCCTCGTCAAGACCATCTCGGGCGTCCACCCGGTCGACGACGGCGCCCTTGAATGGCAGGGCGAGACGGTCCGCATCAGCAAGCCGCACGACGCCCAGGAACTCGGCGTCGCCACCGTCTACCAGGACCTCGCGCTCTGCGACAACCTCGACGTCGTCGCCAACCTCTTCCTCGGCAACGAGATCCGCACCGCCGGTGTCCTCGACGAGATCGCGATGGAGAAGCGCGCCAAGGAGCTGCTGGACACCCTGTCCATCCGCATCCCCAGCGTCCGCATCCCGGTCGCCGCGCTCTCCGGCGGCCAGCGGCAGGTCGTCGCCATCGCCCGCGCGCTGATCGGCGACCCCAAGGTCGTCATCCTGGACGAGCCCACCGCCGCGCTCGGTGTCGAGCAGACCGCGCAGGTCCTCGACCTCGTCGAGCGGCTGCGGGAGCGCGGCCTGGGCGTCATCCTCATCAGCCACAACATGGCCGATGTGCAGGCCGTCGCGGACCGGGTCGCGGTGCTGCGGCTGGGCCGCAACAACGGTGTCTTCGACGTCGAGGGCACCTCCCACGAAGAGGTCATCGCCGCCATCACCGGCGCCTCGGACAACGCCGTCACCCGCCGCAAGGCGCGCACGGACCAGGTGAAGAAGGAGGCCGGGGCATGACTGACCTCACCAAGGAGCCCGTGACGGGCGAGGACGCGGCGGCCCCGGCCGCCCCGGCGGCGGACGCCGCCCAGGCCGCCGCCGTCGACCCCCGGCTGCTCGTCCGCGAGCAGGGCTTCGCCGGCTACCTCAGCGACTTCAGGCGCCGGGTGCGCGGGGGCGAGCTGGGCTCGCTGCCGGTCGTCATCGGCCTGTTCGTCATCGCGGTCGTCTTCCAGCTCAAGAACAGCAGCTTCCTGTCCGCGGACAGCCTCGCCAACATCGGCGTCTACACCTCCGGCCTCGGCATCATGGCGGTCGGCATCGTCTTCGTGCTGCTGCTCGGCGAGATCGACCTGTCCGTCGGCTCGGTGGCGGGCGTCGGCGCGGCCGTGTGGGCCGTGCTCAGCGTCACCAACGGCGTCAACGACTGGCTCGCGGTGCTGATCGCCATCGCGACCGGTGTCGTCATCGGCGCCCTGCACGGGTTCTTTTTCGCCAAGATCGGCGTGCCGGCCTTCGTCGTCACGCTGGCCGGTTTCCTCGGCTGGAGCGGCCTGCAGATCTGGATGATGGGCAAGGAAGGCTCCATCAACACGCCGAGCGGCAGTGTCGTGGAGAACCTCACCGGCTACTACTTCGAGGACAAGGCCGCGGCCTACGGTCTCGCGCTGGTCGCGGTCCTCGCCTACGCCGGATCGCTGCTGCTGGACAGCAGGCGCCGCAAGGCCGCCGCGCTGCCGTCCCGGCCGCTCAGCGAGATCCTGCTGCGCACCGGCGTGGTCGCGGTGCTCGCCTTCGTCGTCGCCTACGTCCTGAACGAGCCGGCCGGCGCCCGCGGCCTGCCGCTGGCCCTGGTCCTGTTCCTCGCGGTCCTGGTCCTCGCCGACTTCGTGGTGCGCCGCACCACGTACGGCCGGCAGATCTTCGC
Source organism: Streptomyces sp. NPDC001219 (assembly GCF_053597915.1). Lineage (NCBI taxonomy): Bacteria > Bacillati > Actinomycetota > Actinomycetes > Kitasatosporales > Streptomycetaceae > Streptomyces > Streptomyces sp. NPDC001219. Next base: position 39,917 of record NZ_JBSFJF010000045.1, read on the forward strand.
GGTCGGCGGCAACGCCGAGGCGGCCCGCCGCGCCGGTATCAATGTGAACAAGATCCGGATCAGTGTCTTCGCGGTCTCCGGCATGCTCGCCGCTTTCGGCGGACTGTTCATCGCCAGCCTCTCCGGCGGCGCCACCAAGAACCTCGGGGCCGGCAACACCCTGATGAACGTCATCGCGGCGGCCGTCATCGGTGGGACCAGCCTCTTCGGCGGCCGTGGCAAGATCTGGTCCGCGCTGCTGGGCATGCTGGTCATTCAGTCGATCCAGCAGGGCCTGAATCTGCTCGGTATGGCGAGCGAGATCCAGTACATGATCACCGGTGCGGTGCTGCTCGCCGCGGTGGTCATCGACTCGGTCTCCCGCCGGACACAGAAAACGGCCGGACGCACCTGATCGCGGCAGCCGTCCGACGGCGCCGGCCCCCACCGGGCATCATCCGGTGGGGGCCGGTCCGTGTGCGGCGCCGTACGCCGGGCGGCGTGCCGGGCCCCCGTGTTCACCCGAGTGACATACATCGCAAGGCCCGGGCGTCGCCACAGCGGACGCAACATTAGACTCGTCTGATCGGCAAGCTCGATCCACGGCAGCAAAGCAGCAAGGAGGCAGGGGTGCAGGAGGTGCCGCGCGAAGCGCGTCCGGCCGGGGCGGTGGCGGGCGACGGGAGGTCGTTGCTTTCCCGTATCAGGGGACCGCGCGATCTGGACCGACTGAGCCCGGAGCAGCTCGGGCAGCTGGCGGGGGAGATCCGTACCTTCCTTGTCGATGCGGTGTCCAAGACCGGCGGGCACCTCGGCCCGAACCTCGGCGTGGTCGAGCTGACCATCGCCCTGCACCGGGTCTTCGACTCGCCGAAGGACAAGGTGCTCTTCGACACCGGGCACCAGTCCTACGTCCACAAGCTGCTCACCGGCCGTCAGGACTTCTCCAAGCTCAAGGCGAAGGGCGGCCTGTCCGGTTACCCCTCGCGCGCCGAGTCCGAGCACGACGTCATCGAGAACAGCCACGCCTCCACGGTGCTGGGCTGGGCCGAGGGCATCGCCAAGGCCAACGAGGTGCGCGGTTCGGACAACCGGGTCGCCGCGGTCATCGGCGACGGTGCGCTGACCGGCGGCATGGCCTGGGAGGCGCTGAACAACATCGCCGACGCCAAGGACCGCCCGCTCGTCATCGTCGTCAACGACAACGAGCGCTCCTACGCGCCGACCATCGGCGGCCTCGCCAACCACCTGGCGACCCTGCGCACCACGGACGGCTACGAGCGCTTCCTGGCCCGCGGCAAGGACCTGCTGGAGCGCACGCCCGTCGTCGGCAAGCCGCTCTACGAGACCCTGCACGGCGCCAAGAAGGGCCTCAAGGACTTCATCGCCCCCCAGGGCATGTTCGAGGACCTGGGCCTCAAGTACGTCGGCCCGATCGACGGTCATGACATCGAGGCGCTGGAGTCCGCCCTGACGCGCGCCAAGCGCTTCGGCGGCCCGGTCATCGTCCACTGCCTGACCGAGAAGGGCCGCGGCTACCAGCCCGCCCTCCAGGACGAGGCGGACCGCTTCCACGCCGTCGGCAAGATCCACCCCGACACGGGCCTGCCCCTCTCCTCGGGCGGCAAGGACTGGACCTCCGTCTTCGGCGACGAGATGGTCGAGCTGGGCAAGGAGCGCGAGGACATCGTCGCCATCACGGCGGCCATGCTGCAGCCCGTCGGCCTGGACAAGTTCGCCAAGGCCTTCCCCGACCGCGTCTTCGACGTCGGCATCGCCGAACAGCACGGCGCGGTCTCCGCCGCGGGCATGGCCACCGGCGGTCTGCACCCGGTCTTCGCCGTCTACGCCACCTTCCTCAACCGCGCCTTCGACCAGGTGCTGATGGACGTGGCGCTGCACAAGTGCGGTGTCACCTTCGTGCTGGACCGGGCCGGCGTCACCGGTACCGACGGCGCCTCCCACAACGGCATGTGGGACATGTCGATCCTCCAGGTCGTACCGGGGCTGCGGATCGCCGCGCCGCGCGACGCCGACCAGGTCCGCGCCCAGCTGCGCGAGGCCGTCGAGGTCGACGACGCGCCCACCGTGGTGCGCTACTCCAAGGGCGCCGTCGGCCCCGCCGTCGAGGCCGTCGGACGGGTCGGCGGCATGGACGTGCTGCGCGAGCCCGCCGAGGGCGTCACCCGGCCCGACGTCCTCCTGGTGTCCGTCGGTGCGCTCGCCCCGATGTGCCTGGAGATCGCCGACCTCCTGGACAAGCAGGGCATCTCCGCCACCGTCGTCGACCCCCGCTGGGTCAAGCCGGTCGACGCGGCGCTGCCGGGGCTGGCCGCCAAGCACCGGGTCGTGGTCACCGTCGAGGACAACGTCCGCTCCGGCGGTGTCGGTTCGGCCGTCGCCCAGGCGCTGCGCGACGCCGGGGTGGACCTGCCGCTGCGTGACTTCGGCATCCCCGAGCAGTTCCTCGACCACGCCTCCCGCAAGGAGGTCATGGCGGAGATCGGGCTCACCGCGCCGGACATCGCCCGCCAGGTGACCGGCCTGGTCTCCAAGATCGACGGCCTGTCCCAGTCGCTCCGCCCGGTCGGCGGGGACGACACGGACACCGCGGAGGCCTCCGGGGCCGCCCGCGTCAAGGGCGCGGCCGAGCCCGCCGAGGCCACCCGCGACTGATCCCGCAGACGGCACGATGGGCCGGGCCGGTCATCCGTACGGATGTTCCGCCCGGCCCATCGGCATGCGTACGGCCGCACCCCATCGGGTGAATCCCCGACGCCCGGAGGCCCGCCGAAGCTGACTGTTTCCCGACATTGCGGAGACTCGGTCAGTTCAGGAGAGTTGCGAGGGTCGTCCAGGCGGAGGTTCGCCCATGAGCACACAGCACGGCACACCACACGATTCACGCCGCAGTCGCGGTCTGTTCCGGACGAAGACTGTGGAGCAGTCGATCCTGGATACCGAGGAACCGGAGCACGCGCTCAAGAAATCGCTGTCCGCGCTCGATCTGACCGTCTTCGGTGTCGGTGTCGTCATCGGCACCGGCATTTTCGTTCTCACCGGAAAAATCGCCAAGGAGCAGGCCGGCCCCGCCGTCGCCCTGTCCTTCGTCGTCGCGGGCGTGGTCTGCGCGCTGGCGGCGCTGTGTTACGCCGAGTTCGCCTCCACCGTCCCGGTCGCCGGGTCGGCCTACACCTTCGCGTACGCCTCGCTGGGCGAGCTGCCCGCCTGGATCATCGGCTGGGACCTGATCCTGGAACTCGCCCTGGGCTGTGCGGTGGTGGCGGTCGGCTGGTCCGGCTATGTGCGCTCCCTGCTGGACTCCGCCGGGCTGCATCTGCCCGCCGGGCTGTCCGGCACCCATGAGGGGCAGTTCGGCTTCGACCTGCTCGCCTTCGTGCTCGTCCTGGTGCTGACCGGCATCCTGGTGCTCGGGATGAAGCTGTCCTCGCGGGTGACGGCGGTGGTCGTCGGGATCAAGGTCACCGTCGTCCTGCTGGTCATCGTCGCCGGTGCCTTCTTCATCAACGGCGCCAACTACACACCGTTCATCCCGCCCAGCGAGCCCAGTGAGACCGGCGGCGGGCTGAATGCGCCGCTGGCCCAGCTGATGTTCGGCTTCACCCCCGGCAACTTCGGGACCATGGGCATCTTCGCCGCGGCGGCCGTGGTCTTCTTCGCCTTCATCGGCTTCGACATCGTGGCCACCGCCGCCGAGGAGACCCGCCACCCGCAGCGCGACGTACCGCGCGGCATCCTCGGCTCCCTGGCCATCTGCACGCTGCTCTACGTGGCCGTGTCGATCGTCGTGACCGGGATGCAGAAGTACAGCAAGCTCTCCACCGACGCCCCGCTCGCCGACGCCTTCAAGGACCTCGGACACCCCTTCTACGCGGGCGTGATCAGCTTCGGCGCCGCCGTCGGCCTGACCTCCGTCTGTCTGATCCTGCTGCTCGGCCAGAGCCGGGTGTTCTTCGCGATGAGCCGGGACGGGCTGCTGCCGCGGATCTTCTCGCGGTCCCATCCCCGGTTCGGCACCCCCTACCGGTCGACCGTCGTGCTGGGCGTCGTCGTCGCCGTCGTCGCCGGTTTCACCTCGATCGACGAACTCGCCGAACTGGTCAACATCGGCACCCTGTTCGCGTTCGTCGTGGTCGCCGTCGGCGTCGTCCTGCTCCGCCGCTCCCGGCCCGATCTGCCCCGCTCCTTCCGCACCCCGCTGGTGCCGCTGGTGCCGGTGCTCTCGGTGGCGGCCTCGGTGTGGCTGATGCTCAATCTGCCCGCCGAGACCTGGGTCCGGTTCGGGATCTGGATGGTGGCCGGCTTCGCCATCTACTTCCTCTACGGGCGCGGGCACAGCCGCCTCGGCCTCCGCAGCCGCCCGTCCCGGGACTGACCCGCCACGGCCCTCCCGGACCCTCCGGCCGGCCCCGTACGCCGCTCCCGCTGCGGTGTGCGGGGCCGTGCCGCGCTACCCGCGGTCCCCGCCGCGCCCCCGGCCCCACACCGCCCGCGGCCCCGTCACCCGGGCGCCCAGCGCCTGGACCCGCTCCCGCAGCCCGCGGTCCGCGGTGACCACCAGACAGTCCCGCCCGTCGCCCTCGTCCGCCACCAGCCGCACGATCCGGTCGTCGCCGCTGCCGTCCGCCGGCACCACCCGGACGCCCTCGACGGACGCGACGCCGCGCGCCGCGCCCTCCACCACCAGAACCATCTCCAGAGGCGGCGCCATGAGCCCCGGCAGCCCCCCGGCGACGTAGCCGGGCAGCGCGTCGCGCAGCCGCTCCGCAGCCCCGTGCCGGTCCCGCCACCAGCCGTCGGGCACCGAGCCGACGACGTTCGCGGCATCGACGATCACCAAGGAATCCATGGCGCCAGCCTCCCATGCCGGGCCGCCGCCGGCCGGACACACGGAAGCGCGGGCCGGCTCCGCCGAGCCGGCCCGCGCTTCCCGCTGTCAGCTGTGCACCCTTAGGCGGGCACGCTCGCGACACCCGGGGCCAGGAACTTCTTGCCGGTCGCCCGCTCGGAGACACCCGCGCGGTCCAGGTACGGCGTGATGCCGCCCAGGTGGAAGGGCCAGCCGGCGCCGGTGATCAGGCACAGGTCGATGTCCTGCGCCTCGGCGACCACGCCCTCGTCCAGCATCAGGCGGATCTCCTGCGCCACCGCGTCCAGGACGCGCTCGCGGACCTGCTCCTCCGTCAGGACGACCTCGCCCTGCTTGAGGAGCGCGGCGACCTCGGGGTCCAGCACCGGCGCGCCGGAGTCGTAGACGTAGAAGCCGCGCTTGCCGGCCTCGACGACGGCCTTGAGGTTCGGGGACACCTTGAAGCGGTCCGGGAAGGAGCGGTTGAGCGTCTCGGAGACGTGCAGACCGATCGCCGGGCCGACCAGCTCCAGCAGCACCAGCGGCGACATCGGCAGACCGAGCGGCTCGATGGCCTTCTCCGCGGTCTCGACCGGGGTGCCCTCGTCGATGACGTTCTGGATCTCGCCCATGAAGCGGGTCAGGATGCGGTTGACCACGAACGCCGGGGCGTCCTTGGTGAGCACCGCGGTCTTCTTCAGCTTCTTGGCGACACCGAACGCGGTGGCCAGCGAGGCGTCATCGGTCTTCTCGCCGCGCACGATCTCCAGCAGCGGGAGGATCGCGACCGGGTTGAAGAAGTGGAAGCCGACGACCCGCTCGGGGTGCTTCAGCTTCGACGCCATCTCGGTGACCGACAGCGAGGAGGTGTTGGTGGCGAGGATGGCGTGCGCCGGGGCGACGGCCTCGACCTCGGCGAACACCGTCTGCTTGACGCCGATCTCCTCGAAGACCGCCTCGATGATGAAGTCGGCGTCGGAGAAGCCCTCGGCCTTGTCGAGGACACCGGAGACCAGGGCCTTGAGGCGGTTGGCCTTGTCCTGGTTGATCCGGCCCTTGCCGAGCAGCTTGTCGATCTCGGCGTGGACATAGCCCACACCCTTGTCGACGCGCTCCTGGTCGATGTCGGTCAGCACGACCGGCACCTCCAGGCGGCGCAGGAACAGCAGGGCCAGCTGCGAGGCCATCAGACCGGCGCCGACGACACCGACCTTGCTGACCGGACGCGCCAGGTTCTTGTCCGGCGCACCCGCGGGCCGCTTGGCACGCTTCTGCACCAGGTTGAACGAGTAGATGCCGGCGCGGAGCTCGCCGCCCATGATCAGGTCCGCCAGGGCCTGGTCCTCGGCGTCGAAACCGGCCTGCAGGTCGCCGTCCTTGGCGGCGGCGATGATGTCCAGCGCCCGGTAGGCGGCCGGAGCGGCGCCGTGCACCTTGCCGTCGGCGATGAACCGGCCCTTGGCGACGGCCTGGTCCCAGCCCTCACCGCGGTCGATCTCGGGGCGCTCGACGGTGACGTCGCCCTTGAGGACGTTCGCCGTCCAGATCAGCGACTGCTCCAGGAAGTCCGCGCCCTCGAAGATCGCGTCCGCGATGCCGAGGTCGAAGACCTGCTGGCCCTTGAGCTGCTTGTTCTGGTTCAGGGAGTTCTCGATGATGACCGAGACGGCCTTGTCCGCGCCGATGAGGTTCGGCAGCAGCGCGCAGCCGCCCCAGCCCGGGACGAGACCGAGGAAGACCTCGGGCAGCGAGAAGGCCGGGAGGGCCTTGGAGACCGTGCGGTACGAGCAGTGCAGACCGGCCTCGACACCGCCGCCCATCGCCGCACCGTTGTAGTAAGCGAAGGTCGGCACGGCCAGCCCGGCCAGCCGCTTGAAGACCTCGTGGCCGCCCTTGCCGATGGCCAGCGCGTCCTCGTGCTTCTTCAGCAGCTCGACGCCCTTGAGGTCGGCGCCGACGGCGAAGATGAACGGCTTGCCGGTGAGGCCGACGCCGACGATGTCGCCGTCCGCGGCCTCCTTCTCGACCTGGTCGAGCGCGGCGTTGAGGTTCGCCAGCGAGCCGGGGCCGAAGGTGGTCGGCTTGGTGTGGTCGAAGCCGTTGTCGAGCGTGATCAGCGCGAACCTGCCCGCGCCGTACGGCAGATCGAGGTGGCGGACGTGTGCCGACGTGACGACCTCGTCGGGGAACAGCTCGGCCGCGCCCTTCAGGAGTTCGGCGGTGGTGGTGGTGCTCACTTGTCGCCTCCGGCGTCCTTGTGGTTCGGGTTCTCCCAGATGACCGTCGCGCCCATGCCGAAGCCGACGCACATGGTGGTCAGGCCGTAGCGGACCTCCGGCTGCTCCTCGAACTGCCGGGCCAGCTGCGTCATCAGCCGCACGCCGGAGGAGGCCAGCGGGTGGCCGAAGGCGATGGCGCCGCCGTACTGGTTGACGCGCGCGTCGTCGTCGGCGATGCCGTAGTGGTCGAGGAAGGCGAGCACCTGCACGGCGAACGCCTCGTTGATCTCGAAGAGGTTGATGTCCTCGATGCCCAGGCCCGCCTTGGCGAGCGCCTTCTCGGTGGCCGGGATCGGGCCATAGCCCATGACCTCGGGCTCGACGCCGACGAAGGCGTAGGAGACCAGGCGCATCTTCACCGGGAGGTCGTTCTCCCGGGCGAAGTCCTCGGAGGCGATGATCGAGGCGGTGGCACCGTCGTTGAGACCGGCGGCGTTACCGGCGGTGACGCGGCCGTGCGTACGGAACGGCGTCTTCAGGCCCGAGAGGTTCTCCAGGGTCGTCCCCGGACGCATCGGCTCGTCGGCGGTGACCAGGCCCCAGCCCGTCTCGCCGACCTCCGCGTTGGTGTTGCGCACCGAGACCGGCACCAGATCCTGCTGGATCTTCCCGTTCGCGTACGCCTTCGCCGCCTTCTCCTGCGAGCGCACCGCGTACTCGTCGGCCCGCTGCTTGGTGATGTGCGGGTAGCGGTCGTGGAGGTTCTCCGCCGTCATGCCCATGAACAGGGCCGACTGGTCGACGAGCTTCTCGCTCACGAACCGCGGGTTGGGGTCCACGCCCTCACCCATGGGGTGGCGGCCCATGTGCTCGACACCACCGGCGATGACGGCGTCGTACGCGCCGAAGGCGATGGAGCCGGCGGTCGCCGTGACGGCGGTCAGCGCACCGGCGCACATGCGGTCGATGGAGTAGCCGGGGACGGACTGCGGGAGGCCCGCGAGGATGCCGGCCGTGCGGCCGATGGTCAGGCCCTGGTCACCGATCTGGGTGGTGGCGGCGATGGCGACCTCGTCGATCTTCGCGGGGTCCAGGTCCGGGTTGCGGCGCAGCAGCTCCCGGATGGCCTTCACGACGAGATCGTCGGCGCGGGTCTCGTGGTAGATGCCCTTCGGGCCCGCCTTGCCGAACGGGGTGCGGACGCCGTCGACGAAGACGACGTCCCTAGCGGTACGAGGCACGTTGGCTCTCCTCCAGGTGCGGGGTGGCACTGCTGCTGCGGGGCGCCCCGCGGGGCGCTTCCCACCGACATGCTACTTACGGGTAACCAAGCTGCACACCCCCACCGCCCGGAGCGTTGAAGGTCACACCCGGCGGATGCCCCGGCTACGGGGTGAGTGCGCCGCAACCGGCGGAAACCGGTGATCGAAAACGACGGAACACCGTCGGGTCTTGGGGCAATTCATCCCATCACACACCTAAAGTGCCCGTATGGATACGAACAGGAGTGGTGTCGTGGTCCGGCGCGGACGTCCGGCAGGGCCGCGCACGATCGGACTGGTCTGTGCCGTCGCCGCCGCGGGCGCGCTGCTGTCGGGCTGCGGGAACAGCGACGACACGGGAAGTCCCCGGAAGAGCGCGGGCTCGGCGGCGGTGCCCGCCACCGCCGCCGCCTCCCCGAGCGGTTCGCTCAGCTCGGACCAGGCCCAGCGCAAGGCCCTGGTCCCCAAGGCCAAGGTGGACTACGGCCAGGCGCTGAAGGCGGCGATCGCGGCCGTCCCGTCCTCGGAGGCGATCGCCGCGGAGCTCAAGGGGACGCCCGACAGCCCGTATTGGGACACCGCGGTCGCGACGAGCGACGGGACGGCGTACGCCGTGCGCGTCGACGCGGTCTCCGGCAAGGCCCAGAAGCCGCAGCCCCAGTCGGACGACCCCGACGACAAGCAGGAGCTGGCCGGCCGGCTGTCCAAGGCCACGGTCACCGCCCAGCAGGCCGCGGAGACGGCGACCGAGAAGACGAAGGGCACCGTCACCACCATCGAGCTGGGCGACGCCGACCACGGCAACGACACCGTGGCGTGGACGGTCGGCGTGGTGACCCCCGACGACTGGAACGAGACGACCTACGAGATCGACGCGACCAACCGCAAGGTCCTGTGGATGAACGTCGACCAGGACTGAGCGACCAGGACCGACTGACCGGTACCGAGCGACCGGTACCGAGTGACCGTACGCACTGCCCCGGGCCGGCACCTTCCGCCGCCCGGGGCAGTCGCGTCAGCCGGCGTCCGTCAGCAGCGCCTCGGTGAGCAGCGGCGCGACCTGCTCGATCTGCCAGGGGCGGGCGCCGTGGCCGGACAGCACCTCGGCAACCGCCTCCCGGGTCGGCTCGGCCGGCGGCTCCCAGCACAGCCGGCGCACCGTGTCCGGAGTGATCAGGTTCTCCTGCGGGAGGTTCAGCTCCTCGGCGAGCGCGGTGACCCCCGCGCGGGCGGCCGACAGCCGGGCCGCGGCGGCCGGGTCCTTGTCGGCCCAGGAGCGGGGCGGCGGCGGGCCGTTGAGCGGCTGGCCGGGCTGCGGCAGCTCGCTCTCGGGCAGCGCACGGGCGCGGTCCACGGCGGCCTGCCACTGCTCCAGCTGACGGCGGCCCATCCGGTGTCCAAAGCCGGGCAGCCCCGCCAGCGCGTGACTGTTCGGCGGCAGGCTCAGCGCCGCCTCCACGATCGCGGCGTCCCCGAGCACCTTGCCCGGCGAGACATCGCGCCGCTGGGCGACCTGGTCACGGGCCGTCCACAGCTCCCGTACGACCGCCATCTGGCGGCGCCGGCGGACCTTGTGCATGCCGGAGGTCCGGCGCCAGGGGTCCTTGCGGGGTGGCGGCGGGGGAGCGGCCGCGATCGCCGCGAACTCCTGCCGGGCCCACTCCAGCTTCCCCTGCTGCGTCAGCTCCTCCTCCAGCGCGTCCCGCAGGTCCACCAGCAGCTCGACGTCGAGCGCGGCATAGCGCAGCCAGGGCTCGGGCAGCGGGCGGGTGGACCAGTCGACGGCGGAGTGGCCCTTCTCCAGGGCGAAGCCGAGCACGTTCTCGACCATCGCGCCCAGGCCGACCCGGGCGAAGCCGGCCAGCCGTCCGGCGAGCTCGGTGTCGAACAGCCGGGTGGGGACCATCCCTATGTCACGCAGACACGGCAGGTCCTGGGTGGCGGCGTGCAGCACCCACTCGGCGTCGCCGATCGCCTCCCCCAGCGCCGACAGGTCGGGGCAGCCGACCGGGTCGACCAGCACGCTGCCGGCGCCCTCGCGGCGGAGCTGTACGAGGTAGGCGCGCTGGCCGTAGCGGTAGCCGGAGGCCCGCTCGGCGTCGACGGCCACCGGGCCCGTACCGGCCGCGAAGGCGGCCACGACCTCGGCGAGCGCCTCGTCGGTGGCGGTCACCGGGGGGACGCCCTCGCGGGGCTCCAGGAGAGGGACCGGCGCCGGTCGGGTATCCGGAGGAGAGTCTCCGGTCGCTCGCAGTGTCGTGTCTGCTGCGGTCTTTTGGGCGTCGGTCACCAGTCAAGGGTATCTGTGTATGCACGTCGCCCGTCGAGGGAACGTTCCCTCGACGGGCGAGCCGGTCGTCCGGTGGGTCAGTGGATGATGCCGGTACGCAGTGCGACCGCCACCATTCCGGCCCGGTCGCCGGTGCCGAGCTTGCGGGCGATACGGGCGAGATGGCTCTTGACGGTCAGTGCCGACAGCCCCATCGAGACACCGATGGCCTTGTTGGACTGGCCCTCCGCCACCAGCCGCAACACCTCGACCTCACGCCCCGACAGCTCCCGGTAGCCGCCCGGGTGACCGGGGGCGCCCGGGGGGCGCCGCTGCATGCGGGCGGCGTTGGCGCCGATGGGCGAGGTGCCGGGACGGCCGGGAAGGCCCAGGTTGGTACGGGTACCGGTGACGACATAGCCCTTGACGCCGCCGGCCAGGGCGTTGCGTACGGCGCCGATGTCGTCGGCCGCGGACAGCGCGAGGCCGTTGGGCCACCCCGCCGCCCGGGTCTCGGACAGAAGCGTGAGGCCGGAGCCGTCGGGAAGGTGGACGTCGGCAACGCAGATGTCGCGCGGATTGCCGACGCGGGGACGGGCCTCCGCGATCGACGACGCCTCGATCACGTCGCGCACTCCGAGGGCCCACAGGTGGCGGGTGACGGTGGAGCGCACACGAGGGTCGGCCACGACGACCATGGCCGTCGGCTTGTTCGGGCGGTAGGCGACCAGGCTCGAAGGTTGCTCGAGGAGAACAGACACCGGGCCTCCTGGGGGGAGTGGCGGGGGACGGAAGCCGGCTGGGGGGAGCCGGAATGATCCGTGTTTGAAGGGTCACTGACCTCTTCGGCAGCAATCCGGCGGGACTTTAGACTTTGATCACGATTTAGTTAGGGGCAATTCGGGCAAATCGGATGGGTGAGCGATCAGGGTGTGTGCCCAGAACGCTCCGAGGTGATCAGAGCCGTACGCGATCCCGCCCGTACCGCGTCACCGGACCTCACCGGGTGGAGACGGCAGCGCCGGGCGTGGCGCGGCCGGGCAGGGGGGAACGGCAAGGGGCAGGCAGCGGCAGTGCGGCAGGGCCGCGGGGAAACGCCGAGGTCAGCGCGGGTGCGCGCCGCGGCGCTGGGGCAGCGGGACGATCCCGCCGCGGGTCGTCATGTCGAGCGGGGCCGGCGGCAGGCCCGCCACCTGGCACAGCAGATCGCACCACGACGCCAGATGCGCCGCCAGATCCGGCACCCCGCCGGGGCCCTCAGCCGGCGTCCAGGACGCCCGGATCTCGATCTGGGTCGCGGGTTCACGCGCCGCGAGCCCGCCGAAGTAGTGCGAGCCGGCACGGGTGACCGTGCCGCTCGGCGCGCCGTAGTGCACCCCGCGCGCGTCCAGCGCCCCCGTGAGCCACGACCAGGACACCTCCGGCAGCAGCGGATCGGCGCCCATCTCCGGTTCCAGCTCCGCCCGTGCCAGCGTCACCACCCGGAACGTGCCGTGCCAGGCCTCGTCCCCGGCCGGGTTGTGCAGCACCACCAGCCGCCCGTCCGCCAGGTCCCGGTCCTCGCCGTCCGGACCCGCGCCGCGCTCGACGACCGCGGCCTCCAGCGCGTACGCGAACGGGGCGAGCCGTTTCGGGGCGGGCGTCGGATCGATCTCGATCTCCGGCCGCAGTCGTGCCGCGCGGAGCGCCTCGACCGCCTGACGGAAGGGGATCGGGGCCTCGTCCGCGCTGTCCGCGAGGTGTTCGTGAGCCGCAGCCATGCCCGGAAGATTAGGCGGAACCGGGCCCGCATACGGGGAGGACACCCGGTGCGCGCGTCGCCCATTCGGAGGTGCCCCCGGGCGCATGCGGAGATAACGGCCACCTGCCCCGATCGGCGGGTGGCCCGTCGTGCGAAGATTTGGGGCGTGAGCGCCAATCCCAGCCCCGCGGGCCAGCAGCAGACCGGTACCCAAGACTCGGCCTTCCTCAAGGCGTGCCGCCGTGAGCCGGTGCCGCACACCCCGGTGTGGTTCATGCGGCAGGCCGGACGCTCGCTCCCCGAATACCGCAAGGTCCGCGAGGGCATCGCGATGCTCGACTCGTGCATGCGGCCCGATCTGGTCACCGAGATCACGCTCCAGCCGGTGCGCCGCCACAACGTCGACGCCGCCATCTACTTCAGCGACATCGTCGTGCCCCTCAAGGCCATCGGCATCGACCTCGACATCAAGCCCGGCGTCGGCCCGGTCGTCGAGAACCCGATCCGCACCCGCGCCGACCTGGAGCAGCTGCGCCGCCTGGAGCCCGGCGACGTCCCCTACGTCACCGAGGCCATCGGCATGCTCGTCCGCGAGCTGGGCGGCACCCCGCTGATCGGCTTCGCCGGCGCCCCCTTCACGCTCGCCAGCTACCTCGTCGAGGGCGGCCCGTCGCGCAACCACGAGCGCACCAAGGCCCTCATGTACGGCGACCCGCAGCTGTGGGCCGACCTCCTGGACCGGCTCGCCGACATCACCGCCACCTTCCTGGAGGTCCAGATCGCGGCCGGGGCGAGCGCGGTGCAGCTCTTCGACTCCTGGGTCGGCGCGCTCTCGCCCGCCGACTACCGCCGCTCCGTGATGCCGGCCTCCGCCAAGGTCTTCCGCGCCGTCGAGGGCCGGGGCGTCCCGCGCATCCACTTCGGCGTCGGCACCGGTGAACTCCTCGGCCTGATGGGCGAGGCGGGCGCGGACGTCGTCGGCGTCGACTGGCGGGTGCCGCTGGACGAGGCGGCCCGCCGCGTCGGCCCCGGCAAGGCGCTCCAGGGCAACATCGACCCGGCCGTGCTCTTCGCCCCCCGCGAGGCCGTCGAGACCAAGGCCCGTGAGGTCCTCGACGCGGCCGCCGGCCTGGAGGGCCACGTCTTCAACCTCGGCCACGGCGTCCTGCCCACCACCGACCCGGACGCGCTGACCCGCCTCGTCGAGTACGTGCACACCCAGACGGCGCGCTGAACGACGGCGCCCCCGGGACGGCCGTGCCGGGGGCCGGCGCCGTGCCGCGGCGTCAGACGCCCGCGGCCCGTACGGCGCTCACCGTCTTGCGGGCCGCCACCAGGACGGGGTCCCAGACCGGGGAGAACGGCGGGGCGTAGCCGAGGTCGAGGGCGGTCATCTGCTCCACCGTCATCCCGGCCGTGAGCGCGACCGCCGCGATGTCCACCCGCTTCCCGGCGCCCTCGCGGCCGACGATCTGCACCCCCAGCAGGCGGCCCGTACGGCGCTCGGCGAGCATCTTGACGTGCATCGGGCGGGCGCCGGGGTAGTAGCCGGCGCGGTTGGTGGCCTCCACGGTCGCCGTGACGAAGCGCAGTCCGGCGGCGTGCGCCTGGCGCTCCAGCAGGCCCGTCCGGGCGATCTCCAGATCGCAGACCTTGCTGACGGCGGTGCCGACGACACCGGGGAAGGTGGCGTAGCCGCCGCCCACATTGGCGCCGATGACCTGCCCGTGCTTGTTGGCGTGGGTGCCCAGCGCGATGTGCCGGGTATGCCCGGAGACCAGGTCCAGGACCTCCACACAGTCGCCGCCGGCCCAGATGTGGTCCTGGCCGCGGACCCGCATCGCGAGATCGGTCAGCAGTCCGCCGGACTCGCCCAGCGGCAGCCCGGCCGCGGCGGCGAGCGAGGTCTCGGGCCGCACCCCCATGCCCAGCACGACCACGTCCGCCGGGTACTCCGCGTCCTCGGTGGTGACCGCGCGGGCCCGCCCCGCCGCATCCGTCAGCACACCGGTGACGGTCGTCCCGCACACCGTCTCGATGCCCATCCCGCACATCGCCTCATGGACCAGCACGCCCATGTCCGGGTCCAGCGTGGACATCGGCTGGGCGCTCTGCTCCAGGACGGTGACCTGGTAGCCGCGACGGATCAGTGCCTCGGCCATCTCCACCCCGATGTAGCCCGCGCCCACGACGACCGCCCGCCGGCCGGACGACGCGTCGAGGGTGTCCAGCAGGGCCTGGCCGTCGTCGAGGGTCTGCACCCCGTGCACCCCCGGCGCGTCGATCCCCGGCAGGCCGGGGCGGCGCGGCCGGGCACCGGTGGCGATCACCAGCTTGTCGAAGCCGGTCCACGACTCCCGGCCACCGTTCTCCAGCTCCCGGGTGCGCACCCGGCCGCGGTCCAGGTCGAGTTCGGTGACCTCGGTACGCATCCGCAGATCGATCTCGCGGGCCCGGTGCTCCTCGGCTGTACGGGCGATCAACGCGTCCGGGCCGTCGACGTCGCCGCCCACCCAGTACGGGATGCCGCACGCCGAGTACGAGGTGAAGTGGCCGCGCTCGAAGGCGGTGATCGCCAGCTCGCCGGGCTTCCGCAGCCGGCGTGCCTGCGAGGCCGCGGCCATCCCCGCCGCATCGCCCCCGATGACCACCAGCCGCTCCGCCGCCATACCGTGTGCCCCTTCGCCGTGGTGCCGCCTCGTGCGGGTGTCCCGGTGCCACCGTCGCCTGGACGGGCCGCCGGTCCGGGTACGTCACGTTACGGCCCGCACGGCGTCCGCGCGGGACGGCCGGGGCCGGCGCCGCGCGGAGCCGGGCCTCAGCGCTCCAGGACCAGCGCGAGGCCCTGGCCGACGCCGATGCACAGCGCGGCGAGCCCGGTACCCGAGCCCAGCGCGGCGAGTTGGTGCGCCACCGAGCCCGCGAGACGGGCGCCGGACGCACCCAGCGGATGGCCGATGGCGATGGCGCCGCCGCGCTGATTGACCACCGCGGGGTCCAGTTCCGGCCACTGCCCGATACAGCCCAACGCCTGCGCCGCGAACGCCTCGTTGAGCTCGAAGGCCGCCACCTCGCCGAAGCCGCGCCCGGACCGCTCCAGCGCGCGCCGTACCGCCTCCACCGGGCCCAGGCCGAACAGCTGCGGCTCGATGCCGGTCACCGCGCTCGCACGGATACGGGCCAGCGGCTCCCGCCCGGTCGCCCGCAGCCCCTCCTCGTCGACCAGCAGCAGCGCCGCCGCACCGTCGTTGAGCGGGGAGGAGTTCCCGGCCGTGACCGTGCCGCCGGCCGGGCGGAACACCGGCTTCAGCTTCGACAGCGACTCCAGGGACGACGCCTCCCGGATCGTCTCGTCACGCAGCAGGTCCACGTCCGGCAGCGGCACGACCTCGGCGTCGTAGGCGCCCTCCTGCCAGGCACGCACCGCCTTCTGGTGGCTGGCCAGCGCGAACACGTCCTGCTGTTCGCGGGTGATGCCGTGCTGGTCGGCGATCAGCTCGGCGCCCTCGCCCAGCGCGACCGTCCACTCCGGCTGCATCCGCGGATTGACCATCCGCCAGCCCAGCGTCGAGGAGAACATCTCCTGATGGCCCGCGGGAAAGGCCCGTTCGGGCTTGCGCAGCACATAGGGCGCACGGCTCATCGACTCCACGCCGCCCGCCACCGCGATGTGCGCGTCGCCGTGCGCGATGGCGCGGGACGCCTGGATGACCGCCTCCAGACCGGACCCGCACAGGCGGTTCACGGTCACGCCCGGGACGGTCACCGGCAGCCCGGCGAGCAGCACCGCCATCCGCGCCACGTTGCGGTTGTCCTCGCCCGCGCCGTTGGCGTCGCCGAAGCAGACGTCGTCGATCCGCGCCGGGTCGAGGCCGGGAGTGCGGTCCACCAGGGCCTTGACCACATGGGCGGCGAGGTCGTCGGGCCGCACCCCGGCCAGCGCGCCGCCGTACTTGCCGACGGGGGTCCGTACGGCATCGACGATGTACACATCCCGTACGCGTGGGTCGGTCATCAGGCGCTGTCCTCGCTGTCCCGGCTCGACGTCGGTTCGGCGGTACGAAGATCGCCGCCCGCCGACCACGAGTCTTTGCCCGCCGCTGCCCGCTGTCAACGGGGCTCTCGGTCAGCCTTCCCGGCCGTGGTGGACGCTCCGGCCGGACCGGCGGCCCCGGGCGCCTCAGCGGGACCGGCCGCCCCCGCGAAGTGGCCCGCCACCGCCCGTCCTTCGGGGGACAGCGACCGGGCGGGGCGCCGTCCGTGCGCCGTGATCCGGTCACGGCCGTGTCAGTGGGCTCTGAGAGAGTGGAGGCATGAGCGCAGCGCACACCCGTACGGGCCCGGGGCCCGGTCATGCCGTCGTCATCGGGGGAGGCATCTCCGGGCTGGCGGCCGCGCACCGCCTGCTCGAAGGCGGCGCCCGGGTGACCGTCCTGGAGGCCTCCGGCCGGCTCGGCGGCAAGCTGCGCGCCGGCGCCCTCGCGGGCGTCCCGGTCGATCTCGGCGCCGAATCGATGCTGGCCAGGCGCCCCGAGGCGGTGGACCTCGCGCGCGCCGTCGGGATCGGCGACCGGCTCCAGCCGCCCGCCACGGCCGGCGCGTCGCTGTGGACCCGCGGCGCGCTGCGCCCGATGCCCAAGGGGCATGTCATGGGCGTCCCCGGGGACCTCGGACCGCTCGCCGCCTCCGGGGTGATCTCGCCGGACGGGATGGCGCGGATCGCCGAGGACGAGACGCTGGCGCGGACCGAGGCCGGCGAGGACGTCGCGGTCGGCGCGTACGTCGCCGCCCGGCTCGGCCGGGAGGTCGTCGACCGGCTCGTCGAGCCGCTGCTCGGCGGCGTCTACGCGGGCGACGCCTACCGCATCTCGATGCGCGCCGCCGTCCCGCAGCTCTACGAGGCCGCCCGGTCACAGCGCTCCCTGATCGAGGGCGTACGGGCCCTCCAGGCGCGCACCGCCGCCGGCGCCCCACCGGGCGGGCCGGACCGGACCCCTCCGGTCTTCATGGGCATCGACGGCGGGATCGGGACGCTGCCGGCCGCCGTCGCCGAGGCCGTACGCCGGGCCGGCGGCGAGATCCACCTCGGCACCCCCGTCCAGGCCCTCCACTGGTCCGCGCAGGAAGGCTGGCAGGTCCGCCTCGGGGACCGGACGCTCACGGCCGACGCGGTCGTCATGGCCGCGCCCGCGGGCGCCGCGGCCGGCCTGCTGCGCGACGGGTGCCCGGACGCGGCCGCCGCGCTGGACACCGTCGACTACGCCTCGATGGCGCTGGTCACCATGGCCTTCCGCCGCGCCGACCTGGACCGGGTGCCCGGCGGCAGCGGCTTCCTCGTGCCGCCCGTCGACGGCCGCCGCATCAAGGCCTCGACCTTCGCCAGCAGCAAATGGGGCTGGATCGGCGCCGCCGACCCCGACCTGTTCGTGCTGCGCACCTCCGTCGGCAGATACCAGGAGACCGCCGACCTCCAGCGCGAGGACTCCGAGCTGGTCGACCTCTCGCTCGCCGACCTCGGCGCGGCGGTCGGCCTGACCGCCCGGCCGGTGGCGAGCACGGTCACCCGCTGGGACGACGGCCTGCCGCAGTACTCCGTCGGCCATCTGGCACGGGTCGCCGGCATCCGGGAGGCGGTCGCCCGGATGCCCGGTGCGCTGCGGGTGTGCGGCGCGGTCTATGACGGCGTCGGCATCCCGGCCTGCATCGGCTCGGCGCGCCGCGCCGCGGACGAGCTCCTCGGCACCCTGACGCCGGACACCGTCGCCGCCGAGTGAGAATGGACGACATGACAGACGCTTCCACTCCCGCTTCCGCGCCGCAGACCCCCGCGGCGCCCGAGAAGGTGCCGCACGCCGGCAAGAAGGCCAAGGACCTCAACGAGGTCATCCGCTACACCCTCTGGTCCGTGTTCAAGCTGCGCGACGTCCTCCCGGAGGACCGCGGCGGCTACGCCGACGAGGTCGAGGAGCTGTTCGCGCAGCTCGCGGCCAAGGACGTGGTGGTCCGCGGCACCTACGACGTGTCCGGCCTGCGGGCGGACGCGGACCTGATGATCTGGTGGCACTCGGAGAGCTCGGACGCCCTCCAGGAGGCGTACAACCTCTTCCGCCGCACCCGTCTCGGCCGTGCGCTGGAGCCGGTGTGGTCGAACATGGCGCTGCACCGCCCCGCCGAGTTCAACAAGTCGCACATCCCGGCCTTCCTGGCCGACGAGCAGCCGCGCGCCTATGTGAGCGTCTACCCCTTCGTGCGCTCCTACGAGTGGTACCTCCTCCCCGACGAGGACCGCCGCCGGATGCTGGCCGACCACGGCAAGATGGCCCGCGGCTTCCCGGACGTGCGCGCCAACACCGTGCCGTCGTTCTCGCTGGGCGACTACGAGTGGGTGCTGGCGTTCGAGGCCGATGAGCTCTACCGCATCGTCGACCTGATGCGTCATCTGCGCGGCTCCGAGGCGCGGATGCACGTCCGCGAGGAGATCCCGTTCTACACGGGGCGGCGCAAGCCCGTCTCCGAGCTGGTCGCGGGCCTGGCGTAACCGGCCGCGAGGCCCGGCCGGGTCCCCGGACACGGCGCCGCGGGCCGACCCCTCGGGGACGGCCCGCGGCGCGACGGGTCCTCGGCTACTTACCCGGCAGCGCGTGCTGGGCCCGGGTCGCCTGCTGGCCCGGCACCGGCTCGGCGCGCGGCGCGCAGTACACCCGGTGCCCCGGCACCTTCCCGTGCAGCAGATACGCCTCGGCGTACCTGTTCACACAGGCGTTGTCGTTGAACGCGACGCCGTGGGTGCCCGCGCCGTTCTCGGTCACCAGGGAGGCGCCGGGCAGCCGCCGCTGGAGTTCCAGCGCCCCCCGGTACGGCGTCGCCGCGTCCCGCTCGGCCGCCAGCAGCAGCACCGGCGGCAGCGCACCGGGCTCGGTGTGGACATCGAGCGGACCGCGCCGCCCGTGGAGCACGTCGTCGACCTGGGTCCTGGCCACGTGGCCGGCGACATCGGCCAGGTCCTGCCCGGAGGCCGGCCGGTCCGCGCGGTGCACCGCGGCGTCGAGCTCGGCCGCCGCCGACGCCGGCCGGTCGGGCCAGTAGGCGCACGGCAGGTTCATCCAGGCGTTGTCCCAGGTCTCGAACGGGGCGACCTTGGCGATCGCGGTGTTGTCCCGGTTCCAGGTCCGCCAGTCGTGCGGCCAGGGCGCGTCATTGCACTCCACGGCCGTGTAGACGGCGTTGCTGTTCTCGTCGGCGACGACCCCTTCGGTCCGGGGCATCGCCTGGGCGATCAGCGGCTTGGGGTTGCCGTGCAGGTACCCCGCGAGTGCCTCGGCGCGCATCGGCCAGAAGGCGTCGTTGTAGCCGGTCTTGAGGAACGCCGACTGCAGCTGGCCGGCGCCGATCTTCCCGTTGAGCGGCGTACGGCGCAGCTTGCTCGCGGCCTTGTCGTAGGCCTGCTGCACCGCCTTCTTGGTCGTGCCGAGGTGGTACTGGCCGTTGTGCCGGGCCACCCAGCGCAGCCAGTCGCCCCAGCGGCGCTCGAAGGCGACGTCCTGGTCGAGGTTGTTGCGGTACCAGATCTGCCGGGGCGCGGGATTGACCACACTGTCGAAGATCATCCGCCGGACGTGGCCGGGGAAGAGCGTCGCATAGACCGCACCGAAGTACGTCCCGTACGAGGCGCCCATGAACGTCAGCTTCTTCTCGCCCAGCGCGGCCCGCAGCATGTCCAGGTCGCGGGCGTTGTTGACGGAGTTGTAGAACGGCAGGGCCCCGCCGGCCCGGCGGACACAGCCACGGGCGTACTCCCTGGCCTCCGTCCGCTTCCGGCGCTTGAAGGCCTCGTCCGGGTGCATCCGGCTGTCGGTGGGCGCCTTGGCGAACTGCTTGGGGTCCTGGCACGACAGCGGCGCCGAGCGGCCCACCCCGCGCGGTGCGTAGCCCACGAAGTCGTAGGCGCGGGCCAGCTTGCGCCACTTGGGGAGCCCCCCGTAGAGCGGGAACTCCATGCTGGAGGCACCGGGGCCGCCGGGGTTGAAGACCAGCGCGCCCTGCCGTTCGCCGCGCGCCGTGGCGCGGATGCGGCTGACGGTGAGCTGGATCTTCTTGCCGTCGGGACGCGCGTAGTCGAGAGGGACGGTGAGTCTGCCGCACTCGACGGTCGTCGGCAGATGCTCCACCGCCGCGCAGCGCCCGAACTGCAGGCGGTGCGCAACGGGTGCGGGTGGCGCGGCGGCGGCCCCCGTGGCGCCGCCTGCCGGGGCAGTGGCGAGGGCGGTCACCATCAGCGACCCGATGGTGCCGTACAACGCAAGTGCTCTCACTGGCCGTCCCTTCGTGTGTGCATACAAAAGGGATAGTTGGGTCGGCGATTGTCGTTGTAAAGCACCTGGCTCCGGTGTCGGAGGCTATGCCCCGGAAGAGTGGAGCGCGGCGCGCAAGGAGGGATCGGTGAGGGCCGCGGGGCCGCGGAGGGCGAGAGTGACCAGGGAGGCGGGCAGGGCGGGTGAGGCGGAGGCGCGGACGGTGCCGGGCAGCTGCCGTGCGCCGGCGGTGGTGGCCCAGTCGCTGTACGGGTGGAGCTCGAAGCGCGCCACGGCGCAGGTGCCGAGGGTGACGACCAGCGGCAGCGAGCACCACGCCAGCAGCAGCCCGGTGTCCGCGCCGGGCGGCGCCGTCCAATAGGACGCGGCGGCACACAGCAGCACCAGGAGAGCGGCGCCCCACACCAGGCGGACGGCACCGCCGACGCCCGGACGGACCGCCACGGGCACCGCCAGCCCGTCGGTCACCAGCCGGTCGCCCAGCTCCCGCACCGCGTCGTCCCCGACCAGGGCCTCCCGTATCGCCGGTATGCGGCGCTGCCCCGCGGGCCCCATGGCGGTGAGGGCGGCACGCTCGACGGCGTCCTTCCCGACCGGGTCGACGACGGTGGCCCATCCCGTGTCCGCGAGCAGCACCCGCCGCTGCTGGGCCATCAGCACCAGCACCACGTCGGCGAGGCGGTGCGGTCCGCCGGAGAGGTACGCCATCTCGTACAGGGTCAGCCCGGAGCCGCGGCGGCCCGCCGTGCCCCCGTCCGGGTGGGGGCCGGGCGCCGGACGGGGCGCCGGCCCGGGGGAGGTGCGGGCGGCGGCGAGCGCCGCGCGACAGAGCAGCGCACAGGACAGCACCGCCGCCGAACAGGCGACGAGGAGGAAGAGCAGCCACATGTCGGAGTTTTTATGCGAGAAGCGGCCGTTACCGCCACGTGGAATCTCAGTATGCGGGCAGGTTTCGGGGGTGGGCGAGCAGCCGGGGCGAGCACCGTGTGCCGGATGCACCGCACGGGGCGGTGCGTCGCGGTCACCCCCGGCGCCACCAGCGTCGTACGGCCCGGGCCAGTCGCGCCACGGGGTGGGCGGGCGGCGGCTTCGGGCCCGAGCGCTCCCGCCACCAGCGGGCCAACTCCCGCCGTGCGGCCGGGTCTTCGGGCCGTCCCTGGACCAGCAGATGCGCCGCGAAGTCCAGCGCGTCCTGGCGGTAGCCGCCGCTCATGGGCCGGTTCCGGGCATGGTCGGCGAAGGCGGGCCGGTAGTCCGCGCCGAGGATCTCGGGCAGCTCGGGCGCGACCTTGGCGACCACCGCGGCCCGCTTGGCGGCCAGCGCCCGGCTCTGCACCCGCAGGCGGGTGCGGTCGAAGCCCTCGGGGGCGGGCGTCCCGGCGACCAGCGCGGACAGCAGCGCGGCCTGCGCGAGGGCCAGCCGCTCGCGGGCGGCGTCGGTGGTGGTGTGGGTGTGGGTGTCCGGGGCGGTGTCCGCCGCCGCCGGGGTACTCACCGTCGTCGGGGTGTCCGCCGTCGGCGGGGTGTCCGTGGCCGACGGGATGTCCGGCGCCGGGGGCACCGCCTCAAGCCGCCCGGTCATGGCGGGCCTCCTTCAGTACGGTGCGGATCGCGTCGAGTTCACCGGCCAGCTCCCCGCCTTCGGGAAAGTCGTCGTCCCGCTCCAGCAGCACACCCGGCGGGGTGACCCGGGCACACAGCTCGGCGAGGACGTCCAGCACCGGCCGGGTCACCGGGTGGGCATGGCTGTCGTGCCACACCCCGTCCCGCTCCACCCCGCCCGCGACATGGACGTAGGCCAGGGCCTCCAGCGGCAGCGCGTCCAGGGCGACCGCCGGGTCCTCGCCCCGGTTGATGTGGTTCGTGTGGAGGTTGGCGACATCGATCAGCAGCCGCACCCCGGTCCGCTCGACGAGCTCGGCCAGGAACTGCCCCTCGGTCATCTCCTCACCCGGCCAGTTGATGAGGGCGGCGATGTTCTCCAGCGCCAGCGGCACCGGCAGGGCGTCCTGGGCGATCCGTACGTTCTCGCACAGCACGTCCAGGGCGTCACGGGTGCGTGGTACGGGCAGCAGATGACCGGCCTCCATACGGGGCGAGGCGGTGAGCGGGCCGCCCGCCCGGACGAAGGCGATGTGCTCGGAGACCAACGGTGCGCCGAGTGCCTCGACGCGCTCGGCGAGCGCGCCGAGCCGGCCGGGGTCCGGACGGTCGGCACCGCCCAGGCCGAGCGAGACGCCGTGCGGGATCACGGTCGTGCCGCGCTCGCGCAACTCCTGCAGGGCGTGCGGAAGATGGCCCGGGCAGATGTTCTCCGCCACCACCTCGACCCAGTCCACCCCGGGCAGCTCCGCGATCTCCGCGGCGATTTCCGGCCGCCAGCCGATTCCCGTACCAAGGCGCTCCATGGC
The DNA here is from genome assembly GCF_053597915.1 of Streptomyces sp. NPDC001219. Classification (NCBI taxonomy): domain Bacteria; kingdom Bacillati; phylum Actinomycetota; class Actinomycetes; order Kitasatosporales; family Streptomycetaceae; genus Streptomyces; species Streptomyces sp. NPDC001219. The sequence goes on from NZ_JBSFJF010000045.1 coordinate 62,980, forward strand.
TCCCCCTATCGCTCCGTGGTGTCGGTACTCATGCCGCACCAGCCCGCTCCGAACCCTGCACCGGCCGAGTTCAGAGGTTGATTTGAGCTTCACGGGGGGCTTGCGCGGAGCCACACGATGCGCCGTGGCCGCTCCCGCCCCCGCCCCGCGGAGACCGGCACAGGCACCGCCCGACAGTGGCTTGATCACACCGGCCACGATCGCACCTGGCCGGGTGCGCCTATGCATCGTCCATGTCGCCAACGTCGCCTTCGTCGTCCACGCGGTCTTCGTCATCCACGTGGTCTTCGTCGTCCACGCCGTCTGTGGGCGACGGCCGGCCAGTGCGGTGAAGCCCTCCCCGGCGGACGGTCTGCACGGCGAGTACTGGGTTGAGGGGTTTGACGAGCTGCTCGGCCGCAACGGCCACGAGCTGGGGCGAGGGTTCGCCGCCGCCCTGCAACGTGTTGACGTAGTCGAGCGCTTGAGCAGGAGAGAGCGCCGGCAGCCGCTGCCGCAGGGCGCGCACGGAGTGCAGGCGCCCTCGTGCGGAGGCGAGCTCACGTATCTCGTCGTGCAGAGCGTCCACGGCGGTACGGACACGCATCCCACGGATTCGGGTGCGGTAGTCCGCTTCCCACTCCCCGCCCCTCTCGGAGACGACCCCGATCCGGTGCAGCCCTCCATCGATGCGGTCCACCAGGTACGGCCCGTGGCCGACGAGCATGGCAGCGGGGTTCCGCGTACGCACATACTCCTCGGACTGCCAGTAGACCTTCCAGACCAGCTCGTGCTCCTCCACACGCAGCACCCTCGTGCGTATCGGGTCCACGCCCAGAGCCGACCACCGCTGACTCTCGCGATCCAGCTCATCCTCAACGACACGAACCGCGCCCTCTCGCCCCATCACCTGTGCAGCATCTCCTACGGGGCACGGGCCGACCAGCGAGTTTGTGTCCTGGGCGGGTGGAGCAAGCGGGGTCGTGAGGTTGCCCGGCACGAACCCGTGTGGCACGAACCCGCCCGGCGTCAGCGTGCACGCGGGGAAGGCGGCTCCGCCTCAGCCGGTGTGCGGCAGGGCGTTTCGCAGGGTGGGGTGGTCGGCGATGACCGTGCAGGAGCCGGGGGCGACTTCGGTGAAGCCGGCGTCGTGTACGGCGGGCAGGCCGCTGCGGGTGAGTGCCTTCCACTGGGTGGGCTCGGCGGTGCGTACGGCGAGGGGGAAGCCGGCGGTGCGCCAGGCTGCGCGTTCGTCCGTGGAGAGGTCCCACCAGGCCAGCTGGGCGGCGTGGCCGGCCTGGGCCATCTCCTTGCCGGCGGACATCTCCAGATCGGGGTTGAACCACAGCACCGGGCCCGCGGCGGGCGGTGCGGGCGGCTGCGGGTCGTCCAGCTCCGTGCCGGAGACCTGGAGGCGTGCCAGGTCCTTCGGCCAGCCGTCCAGCGGCACCGGCGGGAACACCCGCACCTCGGCCTCGCGGCCGGTGACCGTGATGCCGGGCAGCGCCCCGGCCCGCCGCCACTCCGCGCGGCGCGCCCGGCGCACCACCTTCCGGATTCGGGCGTCCTGCCAGTCCCGCACCGCCGCGGCCCACGCGCCGTCCCCGGCCGACCGCTCGTCCGAGAGCAGCACCAGCACCGCCCGCGCGGCCGTCTCCAGCGCGTCCGTGCGCGCCGGGGGAGCGTCCCGCTCGATCCGTACCACGAGCGGCAGCACGAACTGCGGTGCCGCGTCCCGGTCGGTCTGCGGGTGCTCCAGGGGGCTGTCGGCGCTGTTGCCGGGCTGTCCGGCGGTCTCGGTGCTTGTCACCCGACCAGTCTGCCAGCCGCCACCGACAGCGCCCCCGGCCCGCTCCCGCCGCCCCGGCCGCCGTGCGCGGGCTCCCGGGCCAACACCGCTCGTGTGGTGGGGGGTTGGGGCGCGTACGGCCGTTGCGGAACGTGTCCTCGGACAGGCACCCGGCGGCTGATACGGCTACCGTCGGGAGCGGCGAGCGACGGGGGCCCGCCACGACGGAGCGGAGGTGCCGGAGCGTATGAGGCTGGACGGAGTGGGACGGCGGTACGGGGCGCGCGGCCCCTGGGTGCTGCGGGACGTGGACCTCGAGGTGCCCCCGCGCGCGTTGCTGCGCGTCGACGGCACCAACGGCAGCGGGAAGTCCACCCTGCTGCGGCTGCTGGCCGGGATCGACTGGCCCAGCACCGGACGGATCACCGGCCGCCCGCGCACCGCCTATGTGCCCGAACGCTTCCCCGTCGCCCTGCCTTTCACGGCCGTCGGCTACCTCACCCACCTCGGCCGCATCCACGGTCTGCGCGGCCCCGAAGCGGCCCGGCGCGCCACCGAGTGGCTCGAACGTTTTGGGGCGGCGGGGCATGCGCGGACCCGGCTGGCCGAGCTGTCCAAGGGGACGAGCCAGAAGGTCGCGGTCGCCCAGGCGCTGCTGGCCGAGCCCGCACTCCTGGTCCTGGACGAGGCCTGGACCGGGCTGGACCGGGCCGCGCGCGAGGTGCTCGACCGCGCGGTCGCCGAACGGGTCGCGGACGGCGGCACGGTGGTGTTCGTCGACCATGACCCGCAGCGGCTGGCGGGCGCCGCCGACGCCCGCTACCGGGTGACGGACGGGCGGCTGTCGGCCCCGGAGGCGGGCGGCCCGGCGGTCGGTACCACGGACGTCACCGGTCCCCGGGTGCTCATCGAGGCCGAGGGCGCGCCGGGGAGCCTGCCGCCCGCCGGAGCGTCGCGGTCGCAGCTGCCCGGGGGACCGGAGATCGTGCCGGGACCTGACGGGACGACCCGGCTGACCGTTGCGGCCGTGCACTCGGACGCCCTGCTGCGGGCGCTGCTCACCGCGCGTCCGCCCTGGCACATCCGCACCGTCACCGCCGTCGCACAGCCGCATGATGCCCCCGGCGCCGGCCCCGCCCGTGCCACCGACGAGGCCGCCGCCGCTCCTGAAACCTCCGCATCCGACGGCGTCCGCGCAGCGCACGACGCCCCCGCACCCCATGAGGCTCCCCTCCCGTGATCGCTCTCCTCCGCTATCAGACGGCGCTGCTCATCGGCTCGTACCGCTGGCTGCCGCCGGTCATCCTCTTCGCCGCCTGGCTGGCCATCGGTGTCGAGAGCGGCGGCCCGATCCTCGACGCGTTCGGCTACGCCGCCGGGGGACTGCTGCCGACGGCCGTGTGGCTGACCCGGGTCTGTGTCACCAACGAGCCGTCGGCCGCCCGTAATTGTGCCGCGGCCGCCGCCGGGCCCGGCCGGGTGCACCTCGCCGGTGTGCTGACAGCGGCCGGCGCCGCGGTGCTGTTGGCGGTCCTCGGTACGGCGGTGGCCGTGGTGCTGTCGGACCCGCGCTCCACCGACCAACAGGTGGCCGTTCCGGTCCTGCCCGCGGCCGGCGCCGGGCTGCTCGCCGCGCTGGTGTGCCTGCTCATGGGCACCGCCATCGGCGCGCTGAGCAACCGGCCGGTGCTGCGCAGCACCGGCTGGAGCATCCTGACGGGACTGCTCGCCGCCCTGCTGCTGTTGGTGTGGGGCGCCTCGCCCGCCAACGCCGCCGTCTCGGGCCTGGTCACCGGCTCGGTCCACGGGACGATCAGCATGCCCTGGCTGCCGCTCGCCGCCACCGCCCTGATCGCGGCCGCCGCCACCGGCGCCGCCTGCGCCCTCAGCTCCCGGCGCGGCTGAAGGGGGCGGGGAGGCGGGGGAAGGGCTGCTTCTGTGGGCAGGGGCAGGGGCAGGGGCAGGGGCAGGGTGGGGCTGGGGCCGGGCGAGGGCGGGTGCCCTCGCCCGGGCCTCGGCGCCTGAACCTCGACGCCCGAACCTCGGCCCTCGCAGGCGGCACGAACTCTCCCCCGCCCCCTCCCCCTCTCCCCCTTCGGGGGAGGGGGCGGGGGGTGGGTTCGGGGGTGGGGGGGGAAGCGGCCCGCCCGTTCGCGGCC